>CAZZWY010000089.1:5208-10446 GCA_964657785.1 uncultured Acetobacteraceae bacterium | reverse complement strand
GCGGCCATCGTGCTCAACGGCCGCGACGCGGGCAAGCTCGCCGGCACGGCGGCCCGGCTCGAGCGCCAGGGGCTGGCGGTCCATGCACGTGCGTTCGACGTCACGCAGCGCGACGAGGTCGACGCCGCGATCGCTTCCATCGAGGCCGAGATCGGGCCGATCGACATCCTCGTCAACAACGCCGGCATCCAGCGCCGCGCGCCGTTCCACGAGTTCGCCGCGAGCGACTGGGACGCGCTGATGCGCACCAATCTCGACAGCTGCTTTCACGTCGGCCAGGCCGTCGCGAAGTGCATGGTGCCGCGGCGGGCCGGCCGCATCATCAACGTCTGCTCGGTGCAGAGCGAACTCGGCCGGCCGAACATCGCGCCGTACGCGGCGAGCAAGGGCGCGGTCAAGATGCTCACCAAGGGCATGGCGATCGACCTCGGCCCACACGGCATCAACGTCAACGGCCTCGGCCCGGGCTACATCCGGACCGAGCTGAACGCCGCGCTGGTCGCCGACGAGGCGTTCTCCGCCTGGCTCGTCAATCGCACGCCGAGCCGGCGCTGGGGCGAGGTGGACGACCTGATCGGCGCGGCCGTGTTCCTCGCGAGCGACGCCTCCCGCTTCGTCAACGGGCACATCCTCTACGTCGACGGCGGCGTCACGGCAACCCTGTGACGCGGCCCTCCGGAAAGTCGCCGA
This sequence comes from uncultured Acetobacteraceae bacterium, assembly GCA_964657785.1. Classification (GTDB taxonomy): domain Bacteria; phylum Pseudomonadota; class Gammaproteobacteria; order Burkholderiales; family Burkholderiaceae_C; genus LMDS01. The sequence continues at coordinate 9,756 of CAZZWY010000089.1, read as the reverse complement.
TGACACCCCCTGACACGTTCTTCCAGGTCCGGCTGTCGACCGGCCCCGATGGCCGGGCGAGGTTCAGCGAGACGCCGATCGTGCTCGCCGACGGCACGCCTGCCACGCGGCTGTCGTCCCTGATGCCGAGCGGCGGCCTGCAGCTGCGGCAAAGCCCGGTCGGCTTCCGCAGCGACTTCCATTGCACGACGGCGCCGCAATGGCTCGTCGTCCTCTCCGGCGCGATGGAGATCGGTCTGCAGGACGGCAGCTGGCGCCGCTTCGGTCCGGGCCAGCACTTCTTCTCCGCCGACACGCTGCCCGAGGGCGCCACGTTCGATGCGGCCGTGCATGGGCATTGCAGCCGGCAGGTGGGCACGGAGCCGCTGGTGACGATGTTCGTCCGAGCCTGAATTTTGTAAATCAATGTCGCCGAGACCGGTGGACGAGCGCGCCACGAACACGACAGGAGCGCACGCAGGCCCCTCTTGGCTGGCGCCAGGCGGCATTTCGGTCGCACCGCAACCGCGTCGATCGAAGCCTTTGCCCGCGAATGGCGGAACTTTCGTAGGATGCCCGCCAGCGATTCCCCCCGCCGGTTCGCCCGCTCGTGCCCGCGCGCGCAGCGCCCTGCGAGCGGTCGGACGAGCCGGCGCCCCCACCGACCTCACATGCCCCGCTTCGCCGCCAACCTCTCGCTGATGTACACCGAGCATGCCTTCGGCGACCGGTTCGCCGCCGCCGCGGCGGACGGGTTCGACGCGGTCGAGTTCCTCTTTCCCTATGCGCACCCGCATGCCGAGCTGGCGCAGCGGCTGGCCGACGCCGGGCTGCGACAGGTGCTCTTCAACGCACCGCCGGGCCGGTTCGAGGCGGGCGACCGGGGTCTCGCCTGCCTGATCGAGCGGCAGGCGGAGTTTCGCCGCGGGCTGCTGGAGGAGGCGCTGCCGTATGCGCTGGCGCTCGGGTGCCCGCGCATTCACGTGATGGCCGGTCTGGTGCCGCCGGGCGTGGAGCGCGCGGCGTGCCGGGCGGTCTATGTCGACAACCTCGCCTGGGCGGCGCGCGAGGCGGCGGCGGTCGGTGTCGACGTGCTGATCGAGCCGATCAATCCGCGCGACATGCCCGGCTATCTGCTCAATCGCCAGGATGAAGCACATCGCGTCCTCGACGAGGTCAATGCGGCGAACCTGAAAGTGCAGATGGACCTCTACCACTGCCAGATCGTCGAGGGCGATGTGGCGACCAAGCTGCGCCGGTACCTGCCGACGGGGCGGATCGGCCACGTTCAGATCGCCGGTGTGCCCGAACGGCACGAACCCGACCGGGGCGAACTGCACTATCCCTACCTGCTGTCGATCCTCGACGAACTGGGCTGGGCGGGCCACGTCGGCTGCGAGTACCGGCCGCGCGCGCAAACCCCGGCCGGTCTCGGGTGGAGGACAGCGTACCCGACCTGATGCGCCCGAGGCGGCCCCACGCGCCCAATCGGTACGGCTCCCGAGCGCTCGGCCGCCCCGAAGCCTGCCCGGCGAATCCGCGCAAACCTCGGTGCGAGAGCCGAACCCCCTCAATGCACCGCGGAAAAATCCCTCGCCGTTCTGCCCGATCCTACTCAGCGGTTGTCGGCTAATCTCGGTACGGGATCGATTCCATCGTGGGCACGCCGTCCGGCTGCATCGAAGGAGAGGGTTCGAATGGTGTCCGAGACAAGCACCGCGCAGGCGTCGGGAGGCGATGCCCCTCGTGCATCGCACTCACCGCTCGGCGCTGGCGACATGAAGATCAGGCAGACGGGCGAGAACGCCGGCGAGCTTCAACAGCCCATCGATCCGGGCTATTGCAAGATCGAAATACATTTCGGCGACGAGACGCGGCGACTCGACTACCGCTTCATCGAGATGAATTCGGCGTTCGAGGTCCACACCGGTCTCAGGAATGCCGTCGGCTGCTGGATGCGGGATCTGGCACCGGCGCACGAAGAGTACTGGTTCGAGCAGTACGCAGCGGTGGCACGAACCGGGGTCTCGATGCGTTTCACGCAGCAAGCCCTCGCGCTCGGCGGCCGGCATTACGAGGTCACTGCGTTTCGAGTCGGCGACCCGGCCAGCCGTCAGGTCGCGATTCTCTTCATCGACACCACGAACAAGGAGAAAAGCCTCAAACGACGCGACGCGCTGCTGGAACTTTCGGATCGCATCGGCCGCGTCGACGACATCGCCGAGATGGCGTTCATTTCCGCCGAAATCGCCGGCCTGGCCCTTGGCGCGACCAGCGCCGGCTACGGCACGCGCGCAGCGGAGGGCGATATCTTCACAGTCGAACGCGACTGGACCGCGCCGGGCACTGCGAGCATCGTCGGCCACTACCGGTTGGAGGATTTCGGTCATTACCTCGACGACTTGCGCCGCGGCCGTACCGTCGTGATCTCCGACGTCCGCAGCGACGCCCGCACCGTCCGCGCTGCCTGCGCGCTCGAGGCGCTCGGCTGCCGGGCCTTCATCAACCTGCCGATCATCGAACACGACCGCATGGTGGCCCTGTTCTTCGTGCTGAGCAGCGCGCCGCGGCAATGGTCCGAACAGGAAATCGAGTTCATCCGGTACGTGGCGCAACGCACCCGCTCGGCGATCGAGCGGCGCCGCGCGGAGATGAGCCTGCGCCAGCTGACCGCGGCGCTGGAAGGCCAGGTCGCGGAGCGGACGCGCGACCGCAACCGCCTCTGGAATCTCTCGGGCGACCTGATGCTGGTGGCCGCTTTCGACGGGATCATCCGCGACGTCAATCCCGCCTGGCAGAAGATCCTCGGCTGGTCTTCCGATCAACTGGTGGGGCAGTCTTTCGTCGACCTGATTCACCCCGATGACCTGGAACAGACGATGAAGGCAGCCAGCGACATCGAGGAGACCGGTCGCTCGCTCATGCGGTTCGAGAACCGCTATCGACACGCCGACAGCAGCTACCGCTGGTTGTCATGGACCGCGGGGCCGGCAGAGGATTCGATCATTGCCGTCGGCCGCGACATCACCGAAGACAAGGAACAGGCGCTGGCCCTGGCACAGGCGGAAAGCGCCCTTCGACAGAGTCAGAAGATGGAGGCCGTCGGTCAGCTCACCGGCGGGCTGGCGCACGATTTCAACAACCTGCTCGCCGGGATCATGGGCAATCTCGAGCTGCTCCAGCGACGGGTGGCGAACGGCCGGCTCGAGGATCTCGGCCGCTATCTCGATGCCGCTCAGGGCGCCGGCCGCCGGGCCGCTGCCCTGACGCAACGCCTGCTGGCCTTCTCGCGCCGGCAGACGCTCGACCCGAAGCCGATCGACGTCAATCGACTCATCGCAGGCCTGCACGACCTGCTGCTTCGCACCGTCGGCGCCACGGCCGAGATCGAGGTGGTGGGCGCGGCGGGCCTGTGGACGGTCAACATCGATGCCAGCCAACTCGAGAATTCGTTGATCAACCTCTGCATCAACGGACGCGATGCGATGCCGCAAGGCGGCCGCCTGACGATCACGACCGCCAACCACCGGATCGACGAACGGACCGCCCGACGGCGCGAGATGCGGCCCGGCCACTACGTCTCGGTGTGCGTGAGCGATACCGGGTCCGGCATGACGGCCGACACCATCCAGCGGGCATTCGAGCCGTTCTTCACGACCAAGCCGATGGGGCAAGGCACCGGGTTGGGCCTGTCGATGATCTACGGATTCGCGCAGCAATCGGGCGGTCAGGTGCGCATCGCCTCTGAACTTGGCAAAGGCTCGACGGTCTGCATCTATCTGCCGCGGTTCGACGGCGAAGCCGCCGATGCCAGCGAGCCCGAGCGTGCGGCCGTCCCCAAGCCCGAAGGCGCACAGACGGTGCTGCTCGTCGAGGACGAAGCCACGATCCGGCATCTGATCGGCGAGCTCCTGGCAGAGCTCGGCTACACGGTGGTCGAGGCGGCGGACGGAGCGTCCGGACTCAAGGTGCTTCAGTCCGGCGCCAAAATCCAATTGCTCGTCACCGATGTCGGGCTGCCGAACGGCATGAACGGCCGGCAGGTGGCCGACGCGGCGCGCGTGCTCCTGCCTGACCTCGGCGTCCTCTTCATCACCGGCTTCGCCGAAGCGGCGGCGCTCGGCCACGGTCATCTCGAAGCCGGCATGGAGCTCCTGACCAAGCCCTTCACCCTGGAGGCGCTGGCGACCAAAGTGGCCGACATGCTGCGGCGGCGGCGCTGAACGAACGGCCGCGCGTCACCCGCGCGTCGCGCCGGCCCGTCGACGCCGCGCCACCGCTGCGTCGGAGTCCGTCGGGGTGCTATGGTGACACCGCGCATGCCGATCCGCCGGGTCTGGCGTCACCGCATACCGACCGAAGGAGACCTCCATGATTCGCAACAGCTTCCCCCTGTTCCGCTCCGCGCTCGCAGCCGCCACGCTCGGCGCGGCGCTCACGGCCTGCAACATGATGCCGGCCGCGTCCACGGGCTCGACCTACAGTGCGGCGATGAGCGGTGCGTCGGAGGTGCCGCCGACCAGCAGCAGCGGTCGCAAGGACGCCGAGTCGGCGACCACCCGGGCGGCG
>CAZZWY010000089.1:0-5198 GCA_964657785.1 uncultured Acetobacteraceae bacterium | reverse complement strand
GACCAGCAGCAGCGGTCGCGGCACCTTCGACGGCAAGCTGGACCCGACCACCAAGGTGCTGAGCTGGACGCTCACCTACAGCGGCCTCACCGGACCGGCGACGGCGGCGCATCTGCACGGCCCGGCGATGCCCGGCAGCAACGCCGGCGTGATCGTGCCCTTCGGCAGCGCCAGCAGCGGCAGTACCGGCACCGCGACGCTGACCGACGCGCAGATCGCCGACCTCAACGCCGGCAAGTGGTATGCGAACGTCCACACCGCCGCGAACCCGGCCGGCGAGATCCGCGGCCAGGTGATGGCGAAGTAGCCGACCCGCGCCCCGCGTCGACGCTCAGGCCGCGGGCCGCCCCTCGGCTTCCTGGTCCTGCAGCAGCCGCCACATCACCTTGCCCGAGCCGGACTTGGGCAAGGCGTCGGCGAACGAGACGATGCGGGGCACCTTGTAGGCGGCCATGTGGTCGCGGGCCCAGGCGACGATGTCGTCGGCAGTGGTCGTGCCCTTCGCCTCCGCTCGCAGCACGACCACCGCCTTGACGGTCTCGCCGCGGTACGCGTCGTGCGCCGAGATCACGCAGGCCTCCTGCACCGCCGGGTGCTTGTAGAGCAGCATCTCGACCTCGGCGGGCCAGACCTTGAAGCCGCTCGCGTTGATCATCCGCTTGAGCCGGTCGGTCATGAAGAAATAGCCTTCCTCGTCGACCCGGCCGAGGTCTCCGGTGCGGAAGAAGCGTTTGCCGTCGAGCTCGATGAAGGCCGCCTCGGTCGCCTCCGGGTGCCCCCAGTAGCCCTTGAAGATCATCGGCCCACAGCTGACGATCTCGCCGATCTGGCCGACCGGGAGTTCCTTCTTCGTGTCCGGGTCGATCACGCGCGAGTCGACGCCCGCGAGCGGGATGCCGAGGCACTGCAGCTTGGCGCGCTCGGGCGGATTCGCATGCGTCGGCGCCGCGGTCTCGGTCAGGCCGTAGCCTTCCGCGAAGGTGATGCCGAATTCGTCCTGCACCCGCTGCGCGACCGCCTGCGGCATGGCGGCGCCGCCGCCGCTCAGGCTGCGCAGGCTCGACAGCCGGAAGTCTTTGTAGTGGGGGCTGCCGAAGAGGTCGATGATCATCGTCGGGATGCACACCCAGTGCGAGATGGCGTGGGTCGAGATCAGCCGGCCGGCGAGTTCGCGATCCCAGCGCGGCAGCACGATCGTCGTGGCGCCGGAATAGACCGCGCCGAGCACGCTGTAGAGCATGCCGGTGATGTGGAACATCGGCACCACGCCCAGGCCGACGGTCTCCGCGCCGGAGTGGCTCCACTGGCTGTTCACCGCATTGCTCATCAGCGTGCGATGGGTGTGGATGCAGCCCTTCGGCAGCCCGGTCGTGCCCGAGGTGTAGGGCAGCAGCGCCATGTCGTCGGGACCGGCCGTGTGCGGGCCCGCCGTGCGCGCCTCGGCGAGCGCGTCGGTCCAGCGGGTGAAGGTGGTGCCGCGGGCGTTTGCGGGCAGCGCCGGGTCGCCGCGCAACCAGGCGTCCATGGCCGGCGGCGGCGACTGGTCCGCCGCGAGCGGGCCGTCGGGCATCGCGTCGATGTAGCGGGTGACGAGCACCTGGGCAAGCCGGTCGGCGTCGGGCAGGACAGCGTTGGCGCTCGCGACCGTCGCCGCGAGGTCGGCGCTGCAGATCACGACCCGCGTGCCCGGATCGGTGATGTAGTGCTTGAACTCTTCCGCGCGGTTCATCGGATTGATCGGCACGACGACGGCGTTGGCCCGCAGGATTCCGAAAAGCGCGGTCGGGAACTGGGGACAGTTCTGCATGAAAAGGCCAACCCGATCCCCCGCCTGCACGCCGACGCTCTGCAGCCAGCCGGCGATGCGTTCGGCCTCCTCGCGCAGCGCTCGGTACGTGAGCGGCTTGCCGAAGAAGAGATAGGCGGGCTTGTCGGGAAAGCGCGTCGCCGAGACCTCGAGGTTGAACCAGAGCGAGGTCGCGGGAATCGCCAAGGCGCGGGGCAGCCGCTTCGGCCAGAAGCGGTCGGTCGAGGGGGTCGTGTCGAGCACGGGGGTCGTCGGGGCGTTCAAATCGAACTCCAGGGGGAATGAAAGGTGGGAAATGGGGCGAGAGGCGCCACGCAGCGATGCGGCGCGCGAGGGCGGGACACCCGAGAGCGCAGGTATAGCCGAGTCGTCCCCACCCTTCCAGCGTCATAACCCGAATCGCCGTGGCCCAGGCCCTGCCGCGCGACTGGCCGGGTTTTCCGGCCCACGCGGGGACAGAATCTGCCTATCCTCCGGGATGAGTACCGTTGTCGACCCGCCGACCGTCGCGTTCGAGGCGCCCGCCGTGCTCGACATCGAGGCATCGGGCTTCGGCGCCCACAGCTATCCGATCGAGGTCGGCTACGTGCTGCCGAACGGCGACACCTATTGCAGCCTGATCCGCCCGTCGCCCGAATGGGTGCACTGGGACCCGGAGGCCGAAAAGGTCCACCACATCAGCATCCAGACCCTGCACGCGAGCGGCCGCGACGTCCAGGAGGTCGCCGACCAGCTCAACGACCGCCTCGCCAGCCGCACGCTCTACAGCGACGCCTGGCTCTACGACTACACCTGGCTGGCGGCGCTGTTCGAAGCGGCCGGGCGCCGGGCGCGGTTCAAGCTGCAGGATCTGCGCTCGCTGCTGTCGGAGAGCGACGCCGCGCGCTGGCACGACGTGAAGACGATCGTTGCCTCCGAGATGAAGCTGCAGCGCCACCGTGCGAGCTCCGACGCCCGGCTGCTGCAGTGCACGCTGATGCGCCTGCGCGCCGAGCCGCCGACGGCGTCGCCGTGACGACGACGTTCCGGCGATGCCGGCGGTGCCGGCGTGAGCCTGCTCACCCCGGCAAATCGGTGATCGGCGCAGCGTAGATCGCCTCGGGCGGTTCGTTCCCCGCCAGCACCGCGATCGCCCGGGTCTTGTCGAGGTCGCCCTCCCAGGCAGCGACGACGACCGTCGCGACGCAGTTGCCGACGAGGTTGCCGGCCGCCCGCGCCATGCCGATGAACCAGTCGACCGAGAGCACGAGAACGATCCCGATCACCGGAATCGCCGGAACCGCGGTCAGCGTCGCGGCGAGGATCACGATCGCCGAGCCCGGAATGCCGTGCGCGCCCTTGGACGTCAGGAGCGAGATGCCGAGGACGAGCAGCAGGTCGCCCGTCGAGAGCGGCGTGTTCGTCGCCTGCGCGATGAAGACGACGGCGAGCGTCAGGTAGATCGAGAAGGCGTCGAGATTGAACGAATAGCCGGTCGGCACCACCAGGCCGACGACCGATTTCTTGACGCCGAGGTACTCGAGCTTGCGCATGACCTGCGGCAGCACCGCGTCGCTCGAGGCGGTGGCGATCACGATCGTCAGCTCCTCGCGCAGGTAGGCGAGGAACTTGAAGATGCTCAGGCCCGCGAGCCGCATCACCGCGCCGAGGATCACGACGACGAAGAGGATCACCGCCACGTAGAACAGCGCGACCAGCGACACCAGCTGCTTCAGCGAGCCGACGCCGTACTGCCCGACGGTGTAGGCGACCGCCCCCAGCACGCCGAGCGGCGCGAGCCGAACGATCAGGCCCATCGCGCGGAACAGCACCGTGGCGACGGCATCGATCAGCGATGTCACTTGCGCGCCCTTCTCGCCGACGAGCGCAAGGCTGACGCCGAAGACGATCGCGAAGAAGAGCACCTGCAGCACGTCGTTGCGGGCGAGGGCGTCGATCGAGGTACTCGGGATGATGTTCAGGACGAAGCTCGCGATGCCACCGCCCTGCAGCTTGTGCGCGTTCGCGGCATAGTTGCTCATCGCGCCGGCGTCGAGCCGGGCCGGGTCGATGTTCATGCCGTGGCCCGGACCGAACAAGAACGCGAGGAGGACGCCGAGCGCGAGCGCGATCGTCGTCATGACCTCGAAGTAGACCAGCGCCTTGACGCCGACGCGGCCGACCTTCTTGAGATCGCCCGCCCCCGCGATGCCGTGGACGACGACGCAAAAGACGATCGGGCCGACGATCATCGAGATCAGCTTGAGGAAGGCGTCGCTCAGGACCTTGAGCTGGACGGCGAAGCCAGGCCAGAGCATCCCGACGACGATGCCGAGGACGAGCGCGACCAGCACCTGCACGAAGAGCGACGCGTAGACCGGGCCGGACTTCTTGCGCGCGGCCGGTGGCACCGGGGAAGCGATCGACGACATGGGCGGACTCCTCTGGCAGCGGCGACCGGCGCATCACGCAAGCGGTGTGCCACATCGGCGGCATCGCAAGCCGGGCCGCCGCCGACCGGCAGCAGGACAGCGGGCGTGCAGACCATGCCTCTAGAATGCACCGACTCGCCCGGCGCTGGTCTCCGACCGTCCTGTCCAGGCACGCCGATTCAGGTCCGGACCCCTTCCGGATCGCGCCACTCCGGCTCTCGAGCCCCCTACCTGCCCATGGCCACGATCCTCCAGCATCTGCCCGCCGGCCAGAAAGTCGGCATCGCCTTCTCGGGGGGTCTCGACACCAGCGCCGCGCTCCACTGGATGCGCCTCAAGGGCGCGGTCCCGTACGCCTACACCGCGAACCTCGGCCAGCCGGACGAGGCCGACTACGACGAGATCCCGCGCAAGGCGATGCAGTACGGCGCCGAGAAAGCCGTCCTCGTCGACTGCCGCGCGCAACTCGCCGCCGAAGGCATCGCGGCCCTGCAGAGCGGCGCCTTCCACATCTCGACGGCCGGCGTCACCTACTTCAACACCACGCCGCTCGGGCGCGCGGTCACGGGCACGATGCTCGTCACCGCGATGCGCGACGACGGCGTCTTCATCTGGGGCGACGGCAGCACCTACAAGGGCAACGACATCGAGCGCTTCTACCGCTACGGCCTGCTCGCCAATCCGTCGCTGAAGATCTACAAGCCCTGGCTCGACCAGCTGTTCATCGACGAGCTCGGCGGCCGGGCGGAGATGTCCGAATTCATGAGCCAGGCCGGCTTCAGCTACAAGATGTCGGCCGAGAAGGCGTATTCGACCGACTCCAACATGCTGGGCGCGACGCACGAGGCCAAGGACCTCGAGCAGCTCTCGAGCGGCATGAAGATCGTCCAGCCGATCATGGGCGTGGCGTTCTGGCGCGACGAGGTGAAGGTCGAGCGCGAAGAGGTGACGGTGCGCTTCGAGGAAGGCCAGCCGGTGGC
>CAZZWY010000088.1:5696-10462 GCA_964657785.1 uncultured Acetobacteraceae bacterium | reverse complement strand
CGTCGGCCGACATGCCGATGCCGTTGTCGCTGATCGTGATCGTCTTGGCCTCGGCATCGAACCCGACCCGCACCTCGAGATTCGGCGCGTCCTCGAAGAGGGCGGGATCGTTCAACGCCTCGAAGCGCAGCTTGTCGCACGCGTCGGACGCGTTCGAGACAAGCTCGCGGAGGAAGATTTCCTTGTTCGAATAGAGCGAATGCGTGACGAGGTGCAGGATCTGCTTGACCTCGGCTTGAAACGACAGCGTTTGTTTTTCCATGGTTCTTCGACTGAGCGGCCCGAGCGGCACCACGCCGCCGTGAGACCGTCATGTGCGGACACCTGCGGCAATTTCAATACGCGTCTCTCCGGGGCCCGGGCCGGTACTTGACAGGTACTAAAGTCGGCGGGTGAACTTCTTTCGGGAATCCCGGGAATGACTGCAACGACCGGCTCCGGCCGCCCGATCTCCCCGCACTGGCCGCCCGCGCTGCCCCGGCACTTGAGCGTGCCGCAGACGAACGTTTTCTTCAACGCGGAGGTGTCGGCAGCGCGCTTTCCCGACAAGCCGTTCATCGTCTTCTACGGCACCGAGATCACGTTCCGCGAGTTCCGGCAGGAGGCCGAGCGCATCGCCGGCTTCCTCGAGCACGACTGCGGCGTGCGCGCCGGCGACCGCGTGCTCCTCTACCTCCAGAACAGCCCCCAGTGGATCGTCGCCTTCTACGCGATCCTGCGCGCCAACGCGGTCGTCGTGCCGGTGAACCCGATGAACCGGCGCGAGGAGCTGCGGCATTACGTCCACGACAGCGGCGCGCGCACGGCGTTCGTGCCGCAGGACCTGTTCGAGGAGATGGCGCCGCTCCGGGACGCCGTGAACGGGCTGCACCACCTGATCGTCGCCTGCTACGGCGATTACGTGCGCGCGCCCACCGACCTGCGCGTTCCCGACTTCGTCGCGGCACCGCGCGAGGCCCTGGCCGGCGCGGGCGTCGCGCTCTGGTCCGACGTGCTTGCCCGGCACCACGCACCCGGCCCGCTGACCCAGGGCGCCGGCGACCTCGCCGTCATGCCCTACACCTCGGGCACGACCGGCCAGCCCAAGGGGTGCATGCACACCCATCGCAGCCTGATGAGCTCGCTCGTCGGCGGGGCGCAGTGGTTCCAGCGGACACAGGACGCGGTCTTCCTCTCGGTCCTGCCGTACTTTCACGTCACCGGTCTGGTCGGCAGCCTGAACGGCCCGCTCTTCGTCGGCGCGACGATCGTCGTCCTGCCGCGCTGGGACCGCGACACCGCCGCGCTGCTCATGCAACGCTACCGCGTCAACACCTGGCAGGCGATCACGACGATGGTCATCGATTTCCTCTCCAACCCGCGGTTGCCGGACTACGACCTCGCCAGCCTGCGCGTCGTCCGCGGGGGCGGCGCGGCGATGCCCGAGGCGGTCGCGCTGCAACTGCGCGCACTCACCGGCCTCGACTACACCGAGGGCTACGGCATGAGCGAGACGATGGCCGCGACGCACATCAACCCGATGCACCGGCCGAAGCCGCAATGCCTCGGCATCCCGGTGTTCGACGTCGACGCCCGCATCGTCGACCCGGCGACGCTGGTGGAACTGCCCGACGGCGAAGCCGGAGAAATCATCGTCGCCGGTCCGCAAGTGATGCTCGGGTACTGGAACAACCCGCAGGCCACCGCCGAATCGTTCGTGGAGCGGGACGGCAAACGGTTCCTGCGCACCGGCGACCTCGCCCGCATCGACGCGGAGGGGTACTTCTTCATGGTCGACCGGCTGAAACGGATGATCAACGCCTCGGGTTACAAGGTCTGGCCGGCCGAGGTCGAGGCGCTGATGTATCACCACCCGGCGGTTCAGGAAGCGTGCGTGATCGGCACGCGGGACGCGAAGCGCGGCGAGACCGTCAAGGCGCTGGTCGTGCTGCGCGACTCCCATCGCGGCCACGTGACGGAGCAGGCGATCATCGAGTGGGCGCACGCCCACATGGCGGTCTACAAGAGCCCGAGGATCGTCGAATTCGTGCCGGCGCTGCCGAAGTCCGCCACCGGCAAGGTGCAGTGGCGCGAACTGCAGGAACTCGAGGCGGCGCGGGACGCCGCCCGCCGCGCGCCCGGGATTCGAGCCGATGCCGATTGACGCGCGGCCGGCGATGGGCGAGCCTTGGCGTTGCCTCACTCTCCTTCGGCCATGACCGCCTCGCCCCCCGTTCCTTCGACCGCACCCGCTCCGCCCGATTTGCCGTTTCGGACCATCGCCGGCCTGATCGGCGAACACGCCGCCGCGCGGCCCGGGCACACCGCGCTGCAGCAGGGCGAGACCCGCCTCAGCTACGGCGAGCTCGACCGCCTCCTGGACCGCGTCGCCGCCGCGCTGCAACGCGACGGCATCGTGCCGGGGGAGGCGATCGCGATCTGCGCAACGCCCTCGCCGCGCTACGCCGCGGTCTACCTCGGTGCGCTCCGGGCCGGCGTCGCGGTCGCGCCGCTCGCGCCCTCGGTGACATCCGAAAGCTTCGCCTCGATGCTCGACGACGCCGACGCGCGCCGGCTTTTCGTCGATGCTTCCGCGCTCGATGCGCTCGGCGGCCGTGTCGACCCGGCGCGCTGCATTTCGCTCGACGGCGTCGCGCCCGGCGAATCGCTGGACGCGTGGCTCGCGCCGAGCGATGCCCGGCCGGTCGCGGTCGACATCCCGCCCGACCTGCCGTTCAACATCATCTACTCGAGCGGCACGACCGGGACGCCCAAGGGCATCGTGCAATCCCACGGCATGCGTTGGACGCACGTGATGCGCGGCGCGAGCTACCGCTACGGGCCGGACAGTGTCACGGTGCTCGCGACCCCGCTCTATTCGAACACGACGCTCGTCGTCTTCTTCCCGACGCTCGCCTTCGGCGGCACCGTGGTCCTGATGGCGAAGTTCGACGCGGCGGGTTACCTCGCGCTCGCCCAGGCCCACCGCATGACGCACACGATGCTCGTGCCGGTGCAGTACCAGCGCCTCATGGCGCGAGCGGATTTCGATGCCCACGACCTCACGAGCACGCTCTTCAAGTTCTGCACCAGCGCGCCGTTCAACGCGGCGACGAAGGCCGACGTGCTGCGCCGCTGGCCCGGCGGGCTGATCGAGTTCTACGGCATGACCGAGGGCGGCGGTACCTGCATCCTCGCGGCGCACGAGCACCCTTCGAAGCTGCACACCGTCGGGCGACCCGCCGACCTCCACGACATCCGCCTGATCGACGAGGCCGGCCGGGAACTTCCACCGGGCTTTCCCTCAGCGATCGGCGAAGTGGTGGGCCACTCGGCCGGCATGATGACCGGCTACAACCGCCAGCCGGCGAAGACGCGCGAAGCCGAGTGGTTCGATGCGACCGGCAAGCGCTTCATCCGCACCGGCGACGTCGGCCGCTTCGACGAGGACGGGTTTCTCGTCCTGATGGACCGGCGCAAGGACCTGGTGATCAGCGGGGGCTTCAACATCTACCCGAGCGACCTGGAAGCCGTGCTGCGCGAGCATCCGGCGGTGGCCGATGCGGCGGTCGTCGGCGTGCCGTCGGACGCCTGGGGCGAGACGCCGATCGCGTTCGTCGTGCGCCGCCCCGAGGCCGGCATCGGCGCCGACGAGCTGCTCGCCTGGGTCAACGCGCGCGTCGGCAAGACCCAGCGGCTCGCCCGGCTCGACTGGACCGACGAGCTGCCGCGCAGCGCGATCGGCAAGGTCCTGAAACGCGAGTTGCGCGACGCTCACGTGGCGAGCGGCCACCCGCCGCGGTGACGATCGCCCGGCGGCAGCGGGTCAGCGCGGCGCCGCGAGGGCCTTGCCGGCGCGGCGGGCGAGCATCGCGTCGAAAGCCTGCTTGATGCGCCCGATGTAGGGGTTCTTGTAGGCGAAGGTGTCGCCCTTTTCGTCGTGGACGAGCATCGACGCGTTGCTTTCGAACAGCACGACGCGCCCCTGCGGATCGAGCGCGACGTCGACCCCGCAGTAGTCGAGCCCGGTCGCGAGCGCCATCGCGCGGACGGCGCCTCGTTGCTCCGCGTCGAACACGTCGTCCGGCCGCGCCAGAAAGGCTTCTTCCTCGGCGCGCATCCACGCCTGCCGGGCCATGTCGGTGCGGAAGTGGTGAACCATCCAGTGATCGTGGATCGCGAGGTGGTAGGGCCAGAGGTCGCCGTCGATGCAGATGAACCGGTACTTGCGGAAGAATCCGTCGGCCGACCGGTAGTCCACGTACTCGGTGACGTAGAAATCGGAACCCGGATGCGCGCCGACGAAGCCGGGGATCGCGGCCTGGTCGTCGAACTTCTCGAAGACATCGCCCCCGTGCGTCCCGGCCTTGCGCACCAGCAGCGGGGTCGACCAGCCGTCCAACACGCCGTTCTCGCGCGCCTGGACGAGCGCGGCGGACGGCAGCCGCAGCGTCTTCGGCACGCGGCAGAACGGCGTGCCGGCCAGGCGCGTCGCGAGCGCTTCGCGGCCCGAGGCCATCACCCGCCGCGGCGGATTCACAATCGGCAGGCCGATGCGCTCGGCCAGGTCGGCGGCGAAGGGGAGGATCTCCGCGCCGCTGTCGGCGTCGGCGATCATGTTGAGGACGACGTTGCCGCTGACCGCGAGGAGGTCGAGATGCTCCGTCACGCCCGGCAGCACACAGTAGAAGTTGCAGGCGTACCCGGCTGAACCCGTCAGGTAGCCGACGGGTGTGCAACCGGCGCCGGGGGTGTCGAGCAGCAGCACCGTGAAATCGGGGGCCGGC
>CAZZWY010000088.1:0-5662 GCA_964657785.1 uncultured Acetobacteraceae bacterium | reverse complement strand
TTCGAAGCCGGCTGGCGGATCAGCGGCCTAAGGCGCTGCGCCTGCCGGAACATCGCGCGGCTCCGCTCGCGATCGTTGCGGCGCAGCAGGTCGTTGCCGAGGGCGACATAGCCATCCGCATTGTCGGGAGCCAGCGCGATGCAGCGCTCGAGGGCGGCAGCGATCTCGGCTTCGTCGCTGCCGACACGGCTCAGCAGGGTCGCGAGCGCGAGCACCGCGACATACGCATCCGGCCGCAAACCGACGGCGCGGCGATAGTGCACCAGCGCCTCGTCGAAGCGGCCGACTTCGGCAACCGTCAGCCCGAGGTTGTAGTGCGCTTCGAAGTAGTCGGAGCGCAATTCGAGCGCGCGCCGGTAGCCTGCCTCGGCCTGCGTCGCGCGCCCGAGGCTGCGCCAGACGTTCGCGAGGTTGCAATGCGACTCGGGCCGCACCGGATCGAGCGCGAGCGACTCGGCGTGCAGCGAGAGCGCCTCGTCGAACCGGCCGAGCTCGCCGAGCAGCAGCGCGAGGTTGTCGTGCGACGCGGCGTCGAGCGGATTGGCCTTGATCGCACGACGGTAGCTCGTTTCCGCATCGGCCCAGCGGCCGAGCCGGGCATAGGCGAGCCCGAGGTCGTTGTGCGCGCCGACGTGGCCGGGGACGATCTTCAGCAGGCGCAGCAGGACGGGGGGGGCGTCGGCGAAGCGACCCTGTTGCAGCAGGGCCGTGCCGAGCGCCTTCCAGCCGAGGGCGTTGCCGGGATGGCGCGACGCGACCGCGCGTGCACGCTCCTCGAGCTGCGTCCAACGGCCCTCGTTGAAGAGCAGCATGATCTCGTCGGCCATCTTCTGCGGCGAGACGGGTTTGCGCGACGAGAGGCTCGCGGGCCGGGCGGTTTTAGGCATGGTGCAGGCTTTCGGGAACGTCCGCGACCCGCTCGGCCACGGGATGCAGCGTGCTCGCGAGCCAAGCCGCCTTGTCGAGGACCGCGAGCGCGCGGTCGATGACCTGTTGCGCGCGGCGGCCGCCGTCCGCGGTTGCCTCGACGATGAGGCGTGCCCCGAGGCAGAGTCGCAGAGCACTCACCGGCGTGCCGGAGCGGCTGCCGCAGGCGACAGGCTGGCCGACCTGGCAGCGCAGTCCGCAGCTGGCGGTCGCCGGGGCGTCGTCCGGCGCGTTGGCCTCGGGCAGCCGCCGATGGACCGCCGACGTTTCGTCGCGGGTCAGCGGCAACCGAGTGCCCTCCGCGGTGCGCCGGTACAGCAGGAACGGGAAGACGGTGGGAAGCGCGTCCCAGTCCGCTGCTGCGCCGGCGAGTGCGCGGTCGAGGGGACGCCCGGGCAGCGGCTCGAGGGCCGGGTCGGCGTCGAGCCGGCGTTGCACCGCGTCCCCGAACGCTTCGATGAACGCCCGCGTGTCGGCACCCGGGACCCGCCCGAACGCCTGCAGTTCGGCGAGCGCTGCTTCCCAGCGCAGGAGCAGCCCAGGGTGAACGTCGGCGTCGACCGGCCCGGTTCGACCGCCGGACGGTGTGAAGAGCGCGCCGCAGAACGACGGCCCGGTGAGGAATTTCGACCCGGTCACCGCGACGCTGAAGCCCCGGTCGAGATGGCCGCGCAAGCTCGTCCTCGACAACCGGAACTGGCAGGCATCGACCATCACCTCGAGCCCCGGCGCGAACCGCCGGTGCAGCTCGGCGGCGAACGCAGGGGCCGGCGCGAGCAGGCCGGTCTTCGAGACATCGAGGACGATGAGCAGCACCGGCCGTCCCGCCCCTGCCGCCGACTCGACCTGCGCTTCGATCTCTGCATGCACCCGGCCCAACGGCCGCGGCACGCCATCGGGGCGACGCAGTGCCACTTCGACGAGCTCCGGCGCGGTTTCCCGTCCGGCGTCGCCGCCAGCGAGTGCGGCTGCCACGCCGCTGCCCGTCTCGGCCGCCTCCATCATGATCACCCGCGGCGGCAGGTCGCTGCGGGTGCGAACCCGTTCGACCGCGATCCGGTGCAGGTCGGTGCCCGAGGCGGCGAGCCTCACACCGAGCCCGGGCCGATCGGCGAGACCGCACAGTTGCTTCAGGGCCTCGCCCATGTGGTCGGCGGCGTCGCCGAGCACCGCGCCGGCGGCGTCGGTCGCGAGCGCGGCCTGCAGGCGCTGCCGCAGGCGATCGGCCGCAGCGAACCCGGCGGCAGAGATCGAGGTCGCCGTCGACGACCCGAACGCAGCGACGGCCGGCTCCGGCATCGGCGCGCAGCCATAGCGGTTGCGGCCGCTCGCCGGATCGATCGCGAGGCGCTCGTCGCCACCCTGGAGCAACAGCGTTTCGGTCGACGCGAGCACGGGCCCGGCGACCGACGGCGGCGGCGCGAGGCAGCGGCCGAAGCGCAGCGTCGACTCGATCAGCAGGTCGACGTCGGCGCGTTCGGTGCGGTGGTTGACGATCGCGGCACGGATCGCGAAGCGGCCGCCGATCGTCGTCGACGACGGTGCGCAGAGTCCCGATTCCTGGAGTGCGAAGACGATCTCCGCGTTCACCGCGTCGGCGGCCTCGCAGCGGTAGCGGAAGCAGACGATATTGAGCGCGACCGGCGCGAGCAGTTCGAGCGCCGCTTCGGCTTCGATGCGGCGGGCGAGATGGCGGGCGAGTTCGCAGGTGGCCGCGATCGCCCGGCCGAGGCGTTCGGCCCCGAACACCCGGAAAGTGAACCAGGTCTTGAGGGCCCGAAAGCCCCGCGAGAGGTCGGGACCGAAATCGCACGGCCACGGCGACCCGGCCGCGAGACCGCGGCTCTCGCGCCGCAAGTAAGCGGCCGGGGACGCGAAGGCCTCCTGGTGGCGCTGGCCGTCGCGCACCAGCAGAAAGCCGGCGTCGTAGGGCACCTGGCCCCACTTGTGGAAATCGAAGGCGATCGAGTCGGCCTCGTCGATCCCGCACAGCAAGGGGCGCAATTCCGGGGCGAGCATGCCGAGGGCCCCGAACGCCCCGTCGACATGGAACCAGAGCGACTCCCGGCGCGCCAGCTTCGCGATGGCGGCGAGGTCGTCGACGGCGCCCACCTCGACTGTTCCGGCCGTCCCGACGACCAGAAACGGCACGAACCCGGCGGCGCGGTCCGCCGCGATCGCCTGCTCGAGCGCGGCGAGGTCGATCTCGAAGCGGGCGTTCATGGGCACGAGCCGAAGCGCATCCTTGCCGAAACCGGCCAGGTCCATCGCCTGCGCGACGCACTGGTGCGCGCCTGCCGACGTGTAGGCGACGGGCCGGGCGCCCATCGCCGCCAACCCCTCTTGCCGGACCGCCGTGCCCTGCAGCGTCGTGCGGGCGATCAGCACCGCCATCAGGTTGGCCATCGAGGTGCCGGTGACGAAAAGCCCGCTCGCCGTCGGCGGAAAGGCGAACAACTCTCGCATCCAGTGCAGTACCTGACGCTCGACCTCGATCGGGATCTGGTCGCGTCCGCCGAGGTTGGCGTTGAGACCGGCAGCGAGCATTTCGGCCAGCGTGCCGACGGGCGTGCCGCCGCCCTGGACCCAGCCCATGAACCCGGGGTGCGTGTTGCCGGCGGTGAACGGCAGGATGTCGCGCATGAACGCGGCATGGACGGATTCGAGATCGGTCGGACCCTGCGGCAAGGGCGTACGGAATCCCTCGCGGACGGCAGCGGGAGCGGATGCCCACACCGGCCGGGCGCGAACGTCGCGGGTGTAATCGAGGATGTCGTCGAGCATCCGGTGCGCCTGGGCCCGGAAAGACGCCCAGTCCGCAGGGTCCAGGCTCGAAGACGGCGGGCGCGCGTCGTCGGGTGCGATCCCCGCTTCGACCTCAGCCGGCGCAGCGCGCGGGGCCTCGGGCGAAGTCGTTGCCGCCTCGACACAGGCGGCGCTCTGGGGTCGGGTCATGCCCGCATTGTTTCAAGCGGGTACGGCGCGCCATGCGCGTAAAAGCGGGGTGTTTTCGCGTCAGGCGCGCAAAAGCCGGTATTGCGTGCAGCGCGCAAACAGGCGGGTGTCCGCGCCCCGGTCGGATGTCAGGCGCGGGATTCGTCGCCCTCGATCCCGGACGGCGTCTGCGCGTCGATGCCCCGGTCCGGCGATTCGGCGACCTGCTTCTCGCCGACCCCTGGCTCGAGCAGTTCCTCGATGATCAGACGGCCGTACCTCTGCGCCCGGGTCGCGCCGTGCTGAGCGACGATGTCGGCCACCTGCTGCGCCTCTTCGGTGCGGGGAGCGGCCACCACCAGAAAACTCGAACCCTCCTCCGCCCGCGCCTTGTGGGCCTTGACGAGGTTGAGCTCCTGGCCGATCGAGGCGAGCAGGCCCGCGTTCTGGATGTCGTGATCGGCCTGCTGGATCATCTGCTCGGGCGAGTAATGGACGATGTCGGCGAATCCCGCCGCCTGCAGTGCCGACATCGCCGCCTGCGACTGCGCGTCGGTGTCGAACGAGACCACCACATGCCCCACGGGCTTGAAGACGTTGTAGGCATCGGGCTTGTCGGTCTTGTCCATCGTCGTTCCAGTGCAGTGAGCGGGAAGACGAAATTCTGCCCGAGTGCGGCGACACCGCGCTCGGCCGGACCAGCGTTCACACGTCGGCCGTTCCCTACAGCGCAACGAGCCTCAGCGCTTCTGGCTATGGTCGAAAAGGACTTGTGCGGCCGCCTCGGGCTCCATCGCGCGCCAGCGCGCACGCGAGCACAGGTCGAGCGCGATCGGCTCGGCAAAGGACGGCTTGAGTTCGGGATCGATTTCGATCATTCGCGCCAGGCAGCGCGCCGTCCAGACTTTATCGTTCACCGCCTCGCCGCTCATGCGTCACCTTTGCTCCAGCCTGCTTGCAGGTCAACGTGCGACTTTAGGCGGTGGACTCGACGCTGCGCGTGTCAAATGACGCAGAGCGGTCCCCAAGAGGAGGGAGTCGCCGGCTAGGGAACGACCCCATCCTCGCCCAGGGCTCGACCGATAGAATTCCGCGCTTCACTCCCTCGCCTGCCCGCACGTGTCCGATCGGCTTGCCGTACTGCCGCAGTATCTGTTCCCGAAACAGGCCCTGACTTCCTTCGCCGGCTTCGTCGCCTCCCGAGAATGGGGCGCCAGGACGACCGACCTGATCCGCTGGTTCGTGGGCCGCTACGACGTCGACATGAGCGAGGCGGCCGACCCGGAGATCGGCTCCTACGCCAGCTTCAACCAGTTCTTCACGCGGGCCCTGAGGTCGGGGGCGCGGCCGCTGGCCGATGCGCCGTTCGTCTGCCCCGTCGACGGGGCGATCAGCCAGTTCGGCCGGATCGAGAAGGACCAGATCTTCCAGGCCAAGGGGCATGCGTATTCGACCACCGAACTCGTCGGCGGCGATGCTGCCCTCGGCGCCCGCTTCGAGGGCGGTCATTTCGCGACGCTCTACCTGAGCCCGAAGGATTACCACCGCATCCACATGCCGTGCGACGGCAGCCTGCGGCGGATGGTCCACGTTCCCGGCGCCCTTTTCTCCGTCAACCCGACGACCGCGCGCGGCGTCCCCGGGCTCTTCGCCCGCAACGAGCGCGTCGTCTGCCTGTTCGACACGCCGCACGGCCCGCTCGTGCTGGTCCTGGTGGGCGCGACCATCGTCGGCAGCATGGCGACGGTGTGGCACGGCGTCGTCAACCCGCCGCGCGTCGGTCGGATTCGGGAATGGCAGT
>CAZZWY010000087.1:7623-10470 GCA_964657785.1 uncultured Acetobacteraceae bacterium | reverse complement strand
GCCGGGCCATCGAGGCGGGCCTCGCCATCGTGGGGGTCGAGGTCCGCGATCAGCCGCAGCAGCACGCTCTTGCCGCTGCCGGAGCGGCCGATGACGGCCACGCACTCGCCCGCCGCCAGGGTCAGGTCGAAAGGGCCTCCGTGGGGCGAAACGAGCGCCTCGACCTGAAGGCGCGAGCCGACGGCGGGGGTTGATCGGGGATGCGTCACCAGACCAGTCTATCGAGCGGCGCTCGGACCGAGCCTCGACGGCTGCCTGCCCCTGGCCGCCGCGTCCTCGCCATCCGCCCGTCGTGTCCAGCCTCGTCGACGCGACACCCACCCGGGTCGGCGCGTCGGGCGCTCACATAACCCAATCCCGTTCAGCTTCGGTTCATCGGCCCGGTCGCACCATGCACGCATTCCAACCCAAGGAGCTCGCCATGAAGCGCATCGTCCTCGTCCCCCTGCTCGCGACCGTCGTCTTCGCCGCCCACGCGCAGCCCTACGTCGACAACGCTCGCGTCGTCAACGTCGAGCCGCAGTACGAGAGCGTGCAAGTGCCGCGGCAGGCGTGCCGTCACCAGTGGGTCAGCGAGCCGCGCCGGGACGGCGGGCGCAACTTCGGTGGCGCGGTGCTCGGCGGCATCGTCGGCGGGCTGCTCGGCAACCAGGTCGGCGGCGGCCACGGTCGCGAAGCGGCCACGGCCGTGGGGGCGGTCGTCGGTGCGTTCACCGGCAACGACCTCGCGAACCGCGACCGCTGGCCGCAGCCCGTGCCGATCACGCGCGAGGTCACGACCTGCCGCAACGTCGACGAAGTGCAGAGCCGCCTCGTCGGCTACCAGGTCACTTACGACTACCGCGGCCAGCAGTACACGACCCTGATGGCGCAGGACCCGGGCCGTTACGTGCCGGTGCGGGTGTCGGTGGATCCTGTGGGACGATAGGGCTCCGCTGCCACTGTCCCCGACGCCGAGCCCCGTTCGATGCGCGCCTTCGTCCTCCGATCCCTCTGTGCCCTGCTCGTCGTGCTCGCCGCCCCGGCGTGGGCCGACGTCGGCCGCGACCAGGCGGCCGCGGCCGCGCAAGGCGTGGTCGCCGGCCGCGTGCTCTCGGTGGACCGGACCGAGTCCGACCATCGCCCGGTGTGGCGCGTCAAGATCCTGACGGGGCAGGGCGAAGTCCGGGTGATCGTCGTCGACGCCGTGACCGGGCGGGTCGTCGGCTGACGGGCTCCCCATGCGGCTGCTGCTGGTCGAGGACGATGCGGCCCTGCGGGTCGGCCTGGCGCGCCGCCTCGAAGGCGACGGCTACCGCGTCGACCAGGCCGCCGACGGCGAGGACGGTCTGTTCCAGGCCCGCGAGTACCCGGTCGACCTCGCGATCGTCGACCTCGGCCTGCCCAGGCTCGGCGGCTTGGACGTGGTCAAGCGCCTGCGGGCGGACGGGCGGGCGATCCCGATCCTGATCCTCACGGCCCGCGGGAGCTGGCAGGACAAGGTCGTCGGCCTCGAAGCCGGCGCGGACGACTACCTCGTCAAGCCCTTCGAATACCCGGAGCTCCAGGCGCGCGTCAAGGCGCTGCTGCGACGCTCGTTCAAGGCGACGTCGGACGTGCTCGCGCTCGGGCCGCTGGCGCTCGATTTCTCGGCCCAGCGCGCTCGCCTGCACGGCGCGGAGATCGAACTGACGGCCTTCGAATTCCGCCTGCTCGAGTTTTTGGTGCGCGAACGCGCCCGCGTCGTCAGCAAGCAGGAGCTGTCCGACTACCTCTATCCGCACGACGAGGACCGCGACAGCAACGTCCTCGAGGTGCTGATCGGGCGCCTCCGCCGCAAGCTCGACCCCGACGGCACGCTCGCGCCGATCGAAACCCTGCGCGGACGCGGCTACCGTTTCACGCTGGGATGAGGCGGCCCGGCTCGATCCGCGCCCGCCTGCTGTTGGGTGCGACGGCGGTCGCCTTCGCGTTCGTCGCCGGGGCCGGCTGGGCGGTGCAGCGCGCCCACGAGGACAGCGTGCGCACGGCGCGGTTCGCGCAGCTGCAGGGGAGCGTCTACCTGCTGCTGGCGGGCATCGACCTCGACGACCGCGGCGCCCTGGTCGTGCCGCCCTCGTTCCCCGAGCCGCGGCTCTCGTTGCCGGGCTCGGGCCTCTACGCGAACATCGTCAACGTCGCCCGCCGCGAGCACTGGCAATCGCCGTCGACGCTCGGCCTCGACCCGCCGTTCCTGCGCAGCCTCCCGGTCGGCCAGTGGCGCACCGACACCCTCGACGCCGGCGGTCGCAGCTACCTCGTGATCGGCTACGCGGTCAACTGGGCCGGGCGCGCCGAAGCGGTGCCGCTGGTGCTGTCGGTCGCCGAGGACAAGGCCGAGTTCGATCGCGAGGTCAGCGTCTTCCGGCGCACCTTGTGGACCTGGCTCGGCGGCGCCGCGGCGCTGTTGCTGGTGTCGCAGACGCTGCTGCTCGAATGGGGGCTGACGCCGCTGCGGCGCGTCGCGCGCGAGGTGCGCGGCGTCGAGCTCGGCGACCAGGCGCGGATCGATGGCCGTTATCCGACCGAGATCGCCGCGCTGACGGACAACCTCAACACCCTGATCGCCCAGGAACGCTCGCGCCAGACGCGCTACCGGGAGGCGCTGAGCTTTCTCGCCCACAGCCTGAAGACGCCGCTGGCGGTGCTGCGCAATGCGCTCGCCGAGCCGGCGCGCCTGGTTGAGGCCGTGGGCGAGCAGGTCGGCCGGATGGACGACATCGTCCAGCACCAGCTCGCCCGCGCCGCAGCCGGCGGCGCGTCCCGCTTCGCGCCGTGGTTGCGGCTCGACGGCGTGGCGGGTCGGGTTCGCGATTCGTTGGCGAAGGT
>CAZZWY010000087.1:0-7613 GCA_964657785.1 uncultured Acetobacteraceae bacterium | reverse complement strand
CGGACAAGGCCCTGAGCATCTCGGTCGAGATCGTCCCGCCCGATCTGGCCTGGCGCATCGACGAGGGCGATGCGTTCGAGCTGCTCGGCAACGCGATGGACAACGCCGCGAAGTGGGCGCGCAGCCGTGTCGTGGTCGGCGCCTGGCGCGAGGGGAGTGCGCTGCACGTGCGGGTCGACGACGACGGCCCGGGTTTCAGCGACACCCTGTCCGTCCGGCAACTGCACGTGCGCGGCGACGAGAAGGTGCCGGGGCACGGCGTGGGGCTGGCGGTGGTCGACGAGCTGGTCGCGAGTCACGACGGGGGGTTGAGCCTGTCCCGGTCCGAGCTCGGCGGCGCCCGGGTCGACATCGTGTTGAGGGCGGCCTGAACGACGCGGTTTCCGTTCAGTCGGCGTTCAGGGGTGGCCGCGCAAGATGAGCGCATCGTCACTCAGGAAGCCTCGTCATGAAGCACGTCTCATTGTCCAAAGCCATCGCGACCAGCCTGCTCGCGGCGGCCGCAGTCGGCGCCGCGTCCGTCGCGCACGCCCATCCCGACGCCCGCGTCGCCGTCGAGCTGCCGATCCCCCTCCAGGCGCAGCTCGTGTTCGATCGACGCGACCCGCTCTACGCGCCGCCCGACATCCGCCACGAGCCCGCCTGGCGATCGCCGTACCACGCCGACCTCGAGCGCGAGCGGGAATGGCGGCGGGCGGCGTGGGAGCGCCGGCAATGGGAACGGCGCGAGTGGGAGCGACGCGAATCGCATCGGCAAGATTGGGAACGCCACCAGCAGGACCCGTACCCGTCGCATCGGCGTGGGTGGGACTGAGCGTCGCGGTGGCGATCAGGCGCGCAAATCGGCCCCGAGGTCCTCCTGCAGACGCCTGGCCTAGAACAGCGGGCCGGTTGCGCGCGGCGTGCGCAGACGGCCGAAATGCTTGTCGACCTCTCGGACCATCGGCTTGAACAAGTCGTCGAGGAACTGGCTGTCGACCAACAAGTCCGTCAGGATAGATCGGGGCGAATGCGGTGATACCGCGACTTCGAGTTGCGCCGAGGCTTCGAAGGTCATGCCGCCCTCCCGATAGACCGCGTAGACGCTGACAGCCTGCCCGGCGCCGGTGTCCAGGCAATGCAGCTGCAGCAGCGCCGTGTGGAACAGGCCCCGGACGAAGAGGCTCGCGGCCGCGACCGCCTCCGACGTTGCCAACATTCGATGACCGCTGACCTCGGCATTGCCCATGCATCACTCCCTTGCAAGAAGTGTGGCAGGGGCCTCGGGCGGGAGAGCGCCGAACAGCGACCTTTAGATCCCGCAGTTCCCGGACGGGCACGGCGTGCGGGTGCGGGGCCGGGCGTCGACCACGCGACTGGTCTCATTTCCACGCCATAAGAAGCGCCGCCAGATCGGCGGCGCTCAGGGGCGGGGGGCTCAGCTCAGAGCGGCTTCTGGCTCGGCAGGGGGGTCGGTTCGATCGGCTCGACGTCGACCGTGGTCTTCCTCACCGTGTCGCGGATCGTCTCTTCGCGTTCCGTCGCGCTCTTGCCGACCTCGACTTCGCCGGTGATGCGGGCGGTTTTGCTCACGACCGCTTCTTCCGCCATGTTGCGGACTTCGATGCTGCCTTCCTTGAAGGCGGCGAAGTCGGCTTCGGTGGCAGGCCGGTTCACGGCGGTGCGCTTCACATCCGCGTGTTCCTCGCGCAGGCGAACGGTCTCGGTCACCGGCACTTCGGTGATTCGCGAGAAGACGCGAACGCCGCCCCTGGCGACGACGCGCTTGCCGACCTTGAGTTCCTCCTCGACTTCCTGCAGCTTCTTCGTCGCGCCCGTGTCCAACGAGGCGGCGGTGCGCTGCGCCGTCGCTGCAACGCCGGTCGCGGCGCCGACCGCCCCGCTGACCCAGCCTTCCTTCCGCCAGGATTCGGCCTTCTCGTCGATGTCGACGGCACCCGCCGCGTTGAGGATGTCCTCGGCCCTGTCCATCTCGGTGTCGTTGGCCGTTGTCACCGAGACGCCGTAGGAGCCGCGCTTGAACGCTTCCTGGTAGGTGCGGGTGTGGCTGGCGCGTTCTGCGTCGTCCTTGTCTTCGGTGTCACCGAAGATACCGTTGAAGAAGCGCGCGATGGCGCCTTCGTGGTGCGGCTCCTCCGTACTGCCGGCATCGGCCGAGCTGTACGACGACGAAGCCGCCGTGCCGCCCGTCATCGACACCGCATCGGCCGAGAAGCCGGCGGTCAGCAGCATGGCACGTGCCTCGGTGGCGGCGGCCTGACTGTCAAAAATTCCAACCAGTACTGAACTCATGGGTCTGACTCCTGAATAGCCCGATAGGGGCGGGGGGTGTGCCTTGCCTCGTGGGTTCGGCGGCTAGGACGGCTCGACGGTCGAGGGATGCTCGGCGTCGAGTCGTTCGACTTCGATGTGTTCGTTGGAGAGCGTGCAGGTCTGCGGGATTCCGCCTGGTTCGCGAGGTGCGCGTCGTTCGCGCTTCGACCGGAACCCGACGCCCGACGTGACGCGAATCCGGATCCAAGAAGGATGGCGTACTTTAGAAACGACCGACCCCCGACCCCAGAGCGCAACCGCCGACTCTTTGTAGGCGCAACGCACGTCCTCACCTCAGGAGGCAGGCCAGCGTTACAAGGTATTTCTGCCACGGTGGCACCCGACACCGCGGCGCGCAGGCCGGCCGAGCGCGCGGCGTCGCGGGCCAGGCGGCCAAGGTCGTCGGCGGCGCCGTCCGCTCGCGTCTGCGGGCCTTTCGCCGCGGCGGCGCGTTCGTCCTCGTCGATGCGCACCTTCGGGCTCGACCGCCCCGGGACTTGCACTAACATGAACGCAACGAGAACGGCGAGCCGGTCAATCGCAAGGAGTTCACCATGGCAAATGAACTGGACGGCAAGGTCGCGGTCGTGACCGGGGCGGCGTCCGGAATCGGGTTGGCCAGCACGCAAGCGCTGCTGGCTGCCGGCGCGCGCGTCGTGATGGTCGATCGCGATGCGGCGGCGCTCGACGCGCACGCGCGCACTCACGGGGACGCGGTGATCCCGTTGGTCATCGACCTGCTCGACGCCGCCGACTGTGCGAGGTTGCTGCCCAAGGTGCTCGAGCTGGCGGGACGGCTCGACATCCTGCACGCCAATGCCGGCACCTACGTCGGCGGCGACTTGATCGAGTCCGACACTCGAGACATCGACCGGATGCTGAATCTGAACGTCAACGTCGTGATGAAGAACGTGCACGACGTGCTGCCCCACATGATCGAACGCGGCTCGGGCGACATCATCGTGACGAGCTCGCTCGCAGCGCACTTCCCGACGCCGTGGGAACCCGTCTACGCGGCGTCGAAATGGGCGGTCAACTGCTTCGTGCAAACCGTGCGTCGCCAGGTCTTCAAGCATGGCATTCGTGTGGGCTCCATCTCGCCGGGTCCGGTCATCAGCGCCCTGCTCGCGGATTGGCCGCCCGAGAAGCTGAAGGAAGCGAAGGAATCGGGCAGCCTGCTCGAGGCGAGCGAAGTGGCCAACGTGGTGCTGTTCATGCTCACGCGGCCGCGCGGGATGACCATTCGCGACGTCGTGATGCTGCCCACCAACTTCGATTTGTGAGCGGGCGACTGGCCTCGATCCGCAGGGCAGGCAGGCAAGCCAGGCGCGGTTCCTGCCCGAGTGAACGCCCTCAGCGTCCCTGCACGGTCAACACCGCCATGGGACTGGTTTCGTTGGCCTCATTCCCCCAGGACTGGCGAATGAACGTGACGACGGCCGCCACGTCCTCCTCGTTCAGCACCTGACCGAAAGGCGGCATGCCGAACGGCTGCGGGTTGCCCGACGTCGTCGGCGAGAAACCGCCCCACCGAACTGCCTGGACGATGTTGTTCGCAGGCGTAAGCGTGACGGCCCGGTTGCCTGCGAGCGCCGGGTAGATGCCTCGAACGCCCTGGCCTTGAGCGCCGTGGCACGAAGCGCAGTGCGTCTTGTAGAGCCCGGCTCCCTGCTGCATCACCTTCCCGGATGCCGGCGTGAACCGGGGATGCTCGCCTGCTCTCGCAGGGATCGCCGCCAGGAACTCCGCCATGGCGCTTGCATCGCCGTCGCTCAGGTACTGAGTGCTCGTGTAGACGACGGCTGCCATCGGCCCCAAGACCGTCGCTCGGCCCGAGACGCCGCTTTTCAGCAGCTTGACCACGTCTTCTCGTGGCCATTGCTGCACCCCTGCCTGTCGCGGGTCGGCGAGGGACGGCGCGTACCAGCGCTGGTCAGGCATCAGCCCGCCGGCGAACTCGGCGTTGCCACTCGTGGCGCCGAGAAAGTTGCGACTCGAGTGGCACGCCGCGCAGTGTCCGAGGGTCTGCACCAGGTACTTGCCGCGGTTCCAGCTGGCGCTCTGCTGCGGGTCCACCGCGAACTCGCCGGGCCGAAAGAACATCGCGCGCCACACCGCCAGCGCCGCCTGCGTGTCGAACGGGAAGTCAAGCGCAGGCGCCGTGTTGGCCTGCGACACCGGCGGGGTGGTCCGCAGGAATGCATAGAGCGCGTCGGAATCTTCCCGGCTGAGGCCCGTATAGCTCGGGTACGGAAACGCGGGGTACAGAAGGCGCCCGCTCCTGGAGCGCCCGTGGTGCATCGCTCGCCAGAAGTCATCGGCTGCCCAGGCGCCGATGCCCGTCCGCGCATCGGGACTGATGTTGGAGGCGAAAACGACGCCGAATGGCGTCTCGATGCCCAACCCGCCGCCGAAGTCGCCACCCTCGGGCCGGCTGTGGCAGCCCACGCAGTTCCCGGCACGGGCCAGATAAGCGCCTCTCTGAACAATGGCGTCGCGGGGCCGAAACGGCTTGCTTCGGTCGATCGGTGCCTCCCCGCGAACGTTGAGCCAGGCCACCAGGGCGCCGAACGCCAGGATGACGGCCACGGCACCGGCGAGCCAACGCCATGCGCGCCGTCGCCTTTGCAGACTCATTGCAGGTCGCTCCCGCAGGTCATCGGAAGCGGCGTGGTGCGGGCCTCGGGCTTCGTGCCGATCGGCAGCGTCTGGGCCGACAGCCACCGCGCGACCGCACCGACTTCCTCAGGCGTCAGTCGCTTGGCCACCTCGCCCATGCAGTCCGGCGCCTTCGCCGTCCGTCCTTCGGTGCGCCACGCTCCGAGTTGCCCCAACACATAGTCGGCAGGCAGCGTCAGCAGCCCGGGCATCGCCGGCAGCTTGCCGGCCATCTGCTGCCCGTGACAGGACACGCACGCGGGAATCTGGCGTCGCGGCGCACCGTTCAACACGAGCGTGCTGGCGATACGAATCTGTTCAGCATCCAGGCTCGGCGATGGGGCTGGCGGATACGGGAGGTCGAGTTCGGAGAAGTAGCGGGCGATCTCATGCAGGTACTGGTCCGACATGTGTTCGACCAGGTGGCTCATCGCGGCGTTGCGCCGCCGGCCGACCCTGAAATTCAGCAGCTGGTTGTAGAGGTAGCCGGCCGGCTTGCCCGCGATGCGAGGGAAGTACCCGACGTTCGTCGAGCGGCCCTCTCTGCCGTGGCACATGGCGCAGACCTGCATCCGTTGCGCAAACGTGTCTTGCACGGTTTGCGCGGAGTTCGGCGGCTCCACGGTCGACACCTGGGCGACCGCCGCCGACGCAAACACCAGCGCTGCCGCCACGACTCCGAACCATGCTCGTGTCTTCATCGGGGCTCTTGCCTGCAGACAGCCGCGGGGGCAATGCGTTGACTGCGGCAGTGGCGCCCCCGACGTCGCCCGTCAGGCCGGCCGAAGCGCCGGACTCTTTCGATGCTGCGTCGCCGTCTCGTAGGCGTAGGCATAGGCCAGCAGGTCGGCCTCGCTCCACAGTTTGCCGACGAAGAGCAGCCCGAACGGCGCCCCGGACGCGTAGTAGCCTGCGGGCACGACGACGGCCGGCATGCCGGCGATGTTGATCTCGCTCACGGTCGTTTCCTGGATGATCTGCCCGGTCTTGATCGGCGGCAGTTCCTCGCGCATCTGCGGAAACACCAGTCCGTCGAGGCGTTCGCGCGCGAAGACCTCGTCGACGATTTGCAGGTAGCGCTCTTTCAGCGCGATGAAGTCGGACAGGTCCGGCGGCGCCGTGGGGTCCTGCAGGCAGGCCGCGAACTGCGGCAGGTTGTGCATGAAGCTCAGCACGCCGCTGGGGCCGAAGGCCGAACCACGGGCGGTGGCTTGCGCGAACTCGGCGAAGTTCTTGAGCGCCGCGTTCGGACCGAGGCGTTGCAGATAAGTGTGCAGATCGAAGGGCACCGACTCCAGGCCGCGAGCGTCGAAGTTCTCCAGAGGGGTCGTCGGCTTTCTCAGTGCCGCGAACCCCGAGCCCTGGAACGGATCGTCGACCAGGACCGCCCCTTGCGACCTGAGTTCGTCGACGGCTCGGTCGTACAGCGTCTTCGCTTCGGCCGACAGCGGCTGGTCACGCCAGCCGCCACCGTAGAGCCCGAGGCGCACGCCCTTGAGCGCCTCCTTGTGGAGCTTGGCGGTGTAGCCGAGCGGCGGCTTCCTGCCGACGCCGGCGAGGGTCTTCGGGTCTTCGGCGGTGTAGCCCGCGAGCACGTCCAGGCACAGCGCCGCATCCCGCACACAGCGCGCGATCGGCCCGACGACGTCGCGGTTGCCGGAGAGCGGCACCACGCCGGCGTTGGGGACCAGGCCGATGGTCGGCTTGATGCCGACCAGGTCCTGGGCCGAGGCGGGGTTCTGGATCGAGCCGCCGGTCTCCTCGGCGAGCCCGAGGACCGCCATGCTCGCCGCCACCGCGGCGGCCGTTCCCGCGCTGCTGCCGCCCGGCACCCGGCCGGGCATGACGACGTTCCGCGTCGGCCCGGCCCAGCTGTCGTCGGCGTGCGTGCCGGTATGGCTCAGCACCGGCACGTTGGTCTTGCCGAGGAGGATGGCGCCGGCCGCCCGCATGCGCGCGACCACGGGGGAGTCGGTCGCGGGCATCAGATCGACGCCGCCCGTCTTGCTGTAGAGCAGCGACCAGCCGGCCGTGGTCGGAAAGCCGACCATGTCCATCGGGTCCTTGATCACCACGGGAACGCCGGCGAGCGGCCCGAGCGGCTCGCCGGCCTGGCGGCGGGCGTCGATCGCACGGGCATCGGCGAGCGCGGCGTCGTTGCGGAAGATGATCGCGTTGTAGTGGCCGTCGAAGGTGTCGATCTGGCGAAAGCACGCCTCGGCGAGGCTTTCCGCGGTGAAGGCGCCGGCGCGAAACCCCTCCTGCACCTTCTCCACCGTCAAGGCGGTCAGGTCGGGCGTCGCTGCGTCGGTCGAGACCGTGGCCCCGCGCTTCGAATCGGTCGTGGTCATGGTGATACTTTCCTGGTGAAACGTGAGGTCGCGTCGGCGAGAGCAACTTGCAGACCACCCGTCCTGGCGCGGGGCCGCTGCCAGCGGCCGGCTACTTCTCCGTCAGCGCCTTCCTGACCTTGACGCGCGAGTGCCCGAACTTTTCGATCGCCGCCTTCACGTCGGCCGCCGAATGCCCGGTCGCCGCCGCCTCGTAGCTGACCTCGTAGCGCTGCTTGGCCGAGATGAGTGCCCGGTCCTGCGCGCGACCGCGCGGCGCCGGCGTCGCAGCCTTCTTCGTCGCGGCCTTCT
>CAZZWY010000086.1:0-10488 GCA_964657785.1 uncultured Acetobacteraceae bacterium | reverse complement strand
GTGGGTGTTGTCGAGGTTGTACTGCGCGGTGCGAACGGCGGCGGCGCGCTCCTGAACGTGGCCTCCGTCGCGAGCTGGATCTCGAGCCCCTCGCTCGGCCTCTACGCCGCCACCAAATCGGCGAGCTGGAGCCTGAGCAACGGCCTGCGCCGTGAACTGCGGGCGCAGAAGACCCAGGTGCTGACCCTGCACATGGCCTTCGTCGACACCGACATGACCCAGGGCATCGAGCGGCCCAAGTCGACGCCGGAGGAGATCGTCGCCCGGGCGTTCGACGCGCTCGAGGCGGGCGCCGAGGAGGTGCTCGCCGACGAGCGGACCCGGCTTGTGAAGCGCGGCTTGTCGGCGGAGCCGGGGGTTTATCTGCAAGCGAGCGTTTGAGCAGGCGGGCACTACCGCTTCGGCCCGGCACGGTGCCGCAGCGGCGTTGCGCCGTTCGAACCCTTCGGCGGTCGACGGCGAGCGCTGCAGTGTGAATCTCGATCGTCGCGCGCCGCCGCGCTGATCACCCCATGAGCGGGGATGCCGGGCCGCGGCAACTCGTCTACATTCGCCGGCGCTCGAAGCTTCCCGCCCTCCTCCATGAACACCGTCGCCCTCGTCGCGGCCGGGCTTTCGTCCCGCGCTGCCCGCACTCCCTGCCCTGAAAAAGCACGTTCCGCGGGACCCGCCTCAGGTCATGCCGTGGCGGCGGTTGCATGTTGAGCGCGCCACGGCACTGGCTCGCGCTGACGCTCGTCGCCACGCTCGTCGCGTGCGGCGGCGGTGGCGGCGCTTCGGGGACGTCCAGCGCCGGCACCGCGACGCCCGCAAACCCCTCGGCGCCTCCGGTCTCCACGACCGGCCTGGTGCCTGCGGCGCCCGCCGTCGGCGCGTCGCTCTACGCCGATGCGGGTGTCTTGCGTCCGCTGCGCGACGGCGGCGCCTGGAAATACCGGGGCACCGCGGTTGCCGGGCCGGGCATCGAGCCGATCACCTACCTCACCACCACCAGCCAGGTGTCGACAGTTGCCGGCGCGGCGACCGAGACGTCGACCAATGCCGCCAACGGAGGCTCCGTCTCGACCGCCCTGTCGATCGTGGCCGGCCAGGTGAGCAACAGTCAGCCGGTCGACTTCGCCGGCAAGGGCACGCCGGAGCCGCTGAAGCTGATCGAACTGCGGTCGCCGGTTCGGGAGGGCGACCAGGTGACGATCCTCGACCGGCATTACACCGACACCGCGATCGACGCCGACGGCGACGGCAAGACCGATGCCCTGGACGTGGGGGTCTACTCGAAGGTCATCGGCATCGAGGCGGTCGTCCTGCCCAATCTGCCGGCCGTGCAGGCCGTTCGGGTCGACACCGTCGTGCTGTCCCGGGTGATCTACTCGAGCAACGGCCAAATGTCGCCCGTGGTGCAGGGCACCCAGCAGACCTGGTATGCGGCCGGCGTCGGCATCGTCCGCCAGACGACCTCGACGCCCACTGCGTCGAACAACGGTGTCGCGACCACCGACGAGATGATCGTGTCGTGGGACGGCGGCACGTCCGGCTTCGGAGCCATGGAGACGCTGTCGGCGACGATTCCCGCAACCTCCGGCGTCTACCCTGGGCAGAAGCTGCCGGCCGACCTGTCGGCCTCTTTGTCGGCATTCGCCTTCGGAGATCATGCGCTCGTCGTCACCACGACACCGGACATCACCACCACCGGCACGCTCGTCAGCACGGTGGACCTGCGCGGCCGGGTGACCGGCACCCAGCTCCTGCAGGGCAACTCCTCGCCGCTGATGGTACGGGCGCTGCGCGACGGACTGGTGCTCGTCAACAGGAGCTGCATCGACGGCGTCGACTGCAGCCTGGTGCGAGTGGATGCCAGCGGGGCCGTGGTGGGCTCTGCCGACGGTGCCCCGGTTCGACTGTCGGGGGCGCATGTCTCGTCGCAGGTCACCCGGCTCGCGGTCGCCGCCGACGACTCGACGCTCTGGTTCCTCTGGACGCGCGACTTCTACGACCCGGGCGGAGGTCGCGTCCCCGGCAGCGAGCTGGTGCTGCGGGCGTTCTCGCCCGCGGGGGAGGCCCTCGGACCCGAGCAGATCGTCGACACCGGCAACGTGCTCTATCCGGAGATCTCCGCTGCCGGTGGCCGGGCGCTGCTGACCTGGGCGCACGCCCAGTCGGCCTCGACGTCCTATCCGCCCTACGACGTCTTCTACCGGGAGGCGTCGTTGGCCGCGCTGGGCCCGACGCAGGTATTCGCACAGGGCTTGAACGCCGCGCCGTTCCTGACGCCGCTGCGCCTGGCCGCCGACGGGGCGATCCTCTGGAAGTCCGCGATCGGCAGCAACGCCAACCTCGGCACCAGCAGCGGCATTCGCCTCGACGCCGCGCTGCAGCCGCTTCGCGCGGGCGCGAGCTTCGTCGACGAGCAGATACCCGGCCTGCCGCCGTTCGATGCCGTGGCGGTCGCGCCGCTGTCCGGCTCGGCGCGACTCTTGGCGGTGGCCACCCAGCCGGGCTCCTTGTGGCCGAACGTCGACGGCAACCAGGTCCAGTCGCTCGGCTGGATGGACCTCGCCGGTGCGACGCCGTTGGCGACGCTGCCCGTACAGACGGTTCGCTTCGCATACGTCCAGCCGACCGCGGTGATCGGCTTCGCCGACCGAGCCCTCGTGTTCGGGAGCGACTACGCGAGCCGGCTGACGACGACGGTGGTTTGGCTCAACAACGGTTCGGCGCCGCACTGAGCAGCCGATCGCTCGCGCCCGGTCGTGTTCGACGCTGTCGCTACCGGTGCGCAGCGCGCCGAGCGCGCCGAGCGCGTCTGCGTGCCCTCGCCGACGGCGCGCTGAAGCTGCCGCCGATCGGACGCTTCACGCTGGAACTCGACTTCGACGCGTCGGAGACGTTGTAGCGGCCAGCCCTCGTTCGCTCAGCGGTTCGCCCAGCCGCCGCTCAACGGAAAGACCTGCCCGACGAAACAGGCGGCCGCGTCGCTGCAGAGATAGGCGGCGAACCGCGCATCCTCTTCGGCGCTGACCAGCCGCCCGAGCGGCACCTCGCGGCGGATGCGCTCCTGGAAACGCGGGTTGGCCTGCACCTCCGGACCGTAGTAGGTCGGGTTGTCGACGAAGTTCTGCGCGATCGCGTTGAGCTGGATGCCCTGCGGCGCGAGCTCGAGCGCCACCGACTGGACGTAGGCGAGCTGGGCGCCGCGCGCTGCGCTGTAGGTGCCGGTGCGCTTTTGCCCGCGAAGCGCCGCGGCGCTGCCCATCAGCAGAATCCTGCCGCTGCGCCGCTCGATCATCTGCGGCAGCACCGCCGCCACCAGTCGGGGCATCGGGTCGACGAGGTGGGCGAACACCGTGCGCCACTCGGCGTCGCCGATCTCGGCGGCCGGCGTGCTCGGCGCGGGCAACGCCAGATGAACCAGCAGCACATCGACCCGCCCCGCGGCTTGGACGATGGCGCGGGGCAGCGCCGGGTCATCGGCCAACGCCCGGTCATCGGCGATCACCTCGGCGCCGAGACGCTCGAAGACGTCGCGAAGCGCCGGGCCCATGAATTCGCTGGACTGGGTGAGCAGCACCCGCTTGCCGTCGAGCCTGGTGGTCGTCGTCATCGGTTCGGTCTTTCGTGGGGCCAGCTTCCACGGTGCGCTGCGCCTGCCGGCATCGTACCGACCCCGCGGCGAAAGAATCTATGCTCTGCTCCTCGCCGGAGCCCGCCGATGTTCGCCCGTCTGCAATCGTCCCTGCCGCGCTGGCCCTCGACCACGCCGCGCTATCGCTACGGCAAGACCGTCGACGGCCGCTTCCACGGCCTCAGCGACTTCGTCGTCGAGGGCACGGTCGAGGCGACATTGCTGGACGCCCTGCCCGAGGCGTTGCGGCCGCTCTTCCTCTGCAGCTGCCTGGTGGCCAACGACCACGACCTCCCGCCGCACATCGACAACGGCATCCGGGCTCTAGCGGCGGCAGGACCTGGACGTGGCGGGGTCGTTCCGCGCCCAACCGCACGAGCTCTGGGCGCTGGACGTGACGCAGCCGCACGACATGGTGAGCGTCGCCGGGCGCGGCGACCGCGAGGCGTACTGCCTGCAAAGCCGGGACGCCGGCTTCGGGGAACTTCTCGGCGTGATGAAGGCGGCATGAATTCACCGACGCGACCACAATCTTCAGGCAAGCTTCGTGGCCAGCTGCAAGGCGCAGACATCCAGCAGAACCTAGCGACCACAAGATGGAATATCCCGGCAACCTCTTCGTCGTCGCGGCGCCCAGCGGGGCGGGCAAATCGAGCCTCGTCAGTTCCCTGTTGCAGGTCGATTCGCACCTCGTCGTGGCGATCTCGCACACCACCCGCGCGCCGCGCGGCCAGGAGCAGGACGGGCGGGAGTATCACTTCATCGACGAGGCGACCTTCCGCGGCATGATCGAGCGGCGCGAATTTCTCGAGTCGGCGGAGGTGCACGGCAATCTCTACGGCACTTCGCGCGCGGCCATCGAGGACCGCATCACCGGCGGGCAGGACGTGGTGCTCGAGATCGACTGGCAGGGCGCGCTGCAAATCAAGACACTGTTTCCGAACGCGATCCTCGTCTTCATCCTGCCACCGAGCTGGGAGGAACTGTTGCAGCGTCTGCATCGGCGCGGCGAGGACCGCCCCGAGGTCATCGAGCGGCGCATGTCGAACGCCCGGACCGAGGTGTCGCAGGCCCGGCACTTCGACTTCGTTATAATCAATGCTCACTTCGAGACGGCGCTTTTCGATCTCAAGGCGATCGTCCATTCGCAGCGGCTCAAGTACGCTGCGCTGCAACGCAGCAGGCCGGTCGTCTTCGCGGCCCTGGGTCTGCACTGACCTCGTTCGATCTTGCGTCCGGCCCCGCCGGTCGTCCCAGTTTCTCCTTCCCTCAGACTCCGTTCAGGATCCCCATGGCCCGCATCACTGTCGAAGATTGTCTCGTGAAGATTCCGAACCGTTTCCAGCTGGTGCTGGCGGCGACCTACAGGGCCCGCATGCTGAGCCAGGGCCATGCGCCGAAGATCGAGACCAAGAACAAGCCGGGCGTGACCGCGCTGCGCGAGATCGCCGCCGGCGAGATCGGCATCGAAATGCTGCGCAAGGTGCCGGTCTGAACCGTTGAGCGTGTGCCTGCCTCGCACCCCGGTGCGCGTCCCCCGCGATGGCGGCTCGCCAGGCTGATGCCGGCGCCCTCCGGCGATCCACGTTAAATTCGGGCACATGGGTGCCCTCTCCCTCTCCTCGTTCATCAACACCCTGCGGGTGCCTTCGTTGGCATCGGGCAAGGGAGCGAGCGCGGTCGCGGTCGGCGACGCGGCGGCCGCCTCGTTCGCCGCACTGACGCACAAGCTCGACTACCTCGAGTCGAGCGACATTCGCAAGGTGCGCGAGGCGTATCGCTTCGCCGACGAAGCCCACCTGGGCCAGTTCCGCGCCAGCGGCGAGCCGTACATCACCCATCCGATCGCAGTCGCCGGCCTCTGCGCCGAGTGGAAGCTCGACGCCCAGGCCATCATGGCGGCGCTGATGCACGACGCGATGGAGGACTGCGGCGTCACCAAGACCGAGTTGATCGAACGCTTCGGCACCCCCGTCGCCGATCTCGTCGACGGCCTCACCAAGCTCGACAAGCTGCAGTTCTCGACCCGCGAGGAATCGCAGGCCGAATCGTTCCGCAAGATGCTGCTGGCGATGGCGCGCGACGTTCGGGTGATCCTCGTCAAGCTCGCGGACCGGCTCCACAACATGCGAACGATGGCGGCGGTCGCGCCGGCCAAGCGGTTTCGCGTTGCCAGCGAGACAGCCGAAATCTACGCGCCGATCGCGCACCGGCTCGGCCTCAACCAGACCTACCGCGAGTTGCAGGAACTGTCGTTCCAGAACATGCAGCCGTGGCGTCATTCGGCGCTCTCGAAGGCGGTGCAGAAGGCGCGCGGCTATCGGCGTGATGTCGTCGAGCAGGTTCAGCGCGACGTCGAGAAGGCCTTCGTGCAGGCCAAGCTCGGCGTGAAGATCTCCGGGCGCGAGAAGACGCTCTACTCGATCTACCACAAGATGCGCGAGAAGCACCTGAGCTTCGCGCAGGTCAACGACATCTTCGGTTTCCGCATCGTCGTCTCGACGCTCTTCGAGTGCTACATCGCGATGGGCGTGCTCCATCAGCTGTTCAAACCCCTTCCGGGCCGCTTCAAGGACTACATCGCGATCCCGAAGGCCAACGGCTATCAGTCGCTCCACACGACGCTCGTGAGCCCGCTCGGCACCGCGATCGAGTTCCAAATCCGCACCGAGCAGATGCACCGGGTGGCGGAAAAGGGCATCGCGGCCCACTGGCTCTACAAGAATGGTGGTGCGCAGGTCCAGGAGGCGCAGCGGCTCGGCGCCGTCTGGCTGCAGTCGCTGATCGATATCCAGGACGAGACCCACGACGCGAACGAGTTCCTCGAGCACGTCAAGATCGACCTCTTCCCGGACGCGGTCTACGTTTTCACGCCGCGGTCCAAGATCCTGGCGCTGCCGAAGGGCGCGACGCCGGTCGACTTCGCCTACGCGATCCACTCCGACGTCGGCGCCCATTGCGTCGCGGCCAAGGTCAACGGCGAGCCGGTGGCGCTGCGCACCGAGCTGCGCAGCGGCGACGTGGTCGAGATCATCGGCGCGCCGGGCGCCCGCCCGAACCCGGCCTGGCTCAACTTCGTCCGCACCGGCCGCGCGCGGTCGAAGATCCGCCACTACCTGAAGAACATGGAGCAGGAGGAATCGCAGGATCTCGGCCAGAAGATGCTGGTGCAGGCCCTGCGCGCCGAAGGTCTGCAGCTGCCCGGCGACAGCCCGGCCGACGAAGCGATCTGGCAGCAGGTGACGCGCTGGAGCGGCACCCGCACGCGCGAGGACTTGTTCGCCGAGATCGGGCTCGGCCGCAAGATCGCCAACATCGTCGCCAAACGCATGGCGCGCCTGATGGCCGAAGCCGGCGTCCGGCCCGATGCGCTGACCTTGACGATGGGCCGCTACGCCGTCGAT
The DNA here is from genome assembly GCA_964657785.1 of uncultured Acetobacteraceae bacterium. Lineage (GTDB taxonomy): Bacteria > Pseudomonadota > Gammaproteobacteria > Burkholderiales > Burkholderiaceae_C > LMDS01. Next base: position 3,462 of record CAZZWY010000086.1, on the reverse strand, counting down.
GACCCGGCGCCCTCACAGGGGGGCGTGTCGATCGACGGCAGCGAAGGCGCGTCGGTACAGCTCGCGCCGTGCTGCCGGCCGATTCCGGGCGACGCCGTCGTCGGCTACCTCGGGCGCGGCGAGGGGCTGCTCGTCCACACCACCGAATGCAGCGTCGGCAAGCGACTCTTCGAACGCGATGCGGAACATTGGATGAGCGTCGAATGGGCCGAGCAGCCGGCCCGCGCCTTCGAGGCCGGCATCAGCCTGCTGGTGCAGAACGGCAAGGGCGTGCTCGGGCAGGTGGCTCAGGCCGTGAGCCAGGCGGAAGCCGACATCACCCACATCGACATGGGCAGCGAGCCGGCCGGCGAGACGACGGAGCTCGAGCTGCTCGTCGACGTGCGCGACCGCCTGCACCTGGCCGATGTGATCCGCACGCTGAAGCGCTCGCCCTCGGTGCTGCGGGTCGCGCGGATCAAGCCGTAGCGGGATTCACGCCGCTCAGCCGGGCGTGGGCGCCGGGTAGCGCACCGCCAGCACTTCGATCTCTTCGCGGCCGCCCGGCGTCATCAGCTGGACCTCGTCGCCGACACGCGACTTCAGCAGCGCCCGGGCGATCGGCGAGACCCAGCTGATCTCGCCGTTCAGGTTGTCGACCTCGTCCACGCCCTTGATCGTCACCGTGCGCTCGATGTCGTCCTGGTTCACGTACGTCACGGTCGCGCCGAAGAAGACCTGGTCGCTGCCATGATGGATCGACGGATCCGCGACCTCGGCGATGTCGAGCCGCTTGGTGAGGAACCGGATGCGTCGGTCGATCTCGCGCAGCCGCTTCTTGCCGTAGAGGTAGTCGCCGTTCTCGGAGCGGTCGCCGTTCTTCGCGGCCCAGGACACGACCTCGACGATCTTCGGGCGCTCCTCGTCCAGCAGGGCGAGCAACTCCCGGCGGAGCGCCGCATGGCCGGCCGGCGTGAGGTAGTTCTTCGTGCCGGCCGGCAGCGGCGAGACGCCCGCGTCAATGTCGTCGTCAGCGGCAGCGTCGTCGGCGTCGGTCTCGCGCGTGAAGGCTTTGCTCATGGGAACCCCATTGTCGTCGGCACCGCCGGAGTTGCTTCGCTGGGGTCATGCGCTCCTCGGTGGAAAGCTGTATATTCATCCAGCTAACCATCATTTTCCGAGTCGCCTTCCGATGGACATCCACAGCAAGCTCGCGATCCTGGCCGATGCCGCCAAGTACGACGCCTCGTGCGCGTCGAGCGGCACCAGCCAGCGCGACTCGAGCAAAGGTAAAGGCATCGGCTCGACCGAAGGCGCCGGCATCTGTCACAGCTATGCGCCCGACGGCCGGTGCATCTCGCTGCTGAAGATCCTGATGACGAACTATTGCCTCTACGACTGCCTCTACTGCATCAACCGGGTGACGAGCAACGTGCCGCGCGCCCGCTTCACGGTCGAGGAAGTCGTGGCGCTGACGCTCGACTTCTACCGCCGCAACTGCATCGAGGGCCTCTTCCTCAGCTCCGGCATCATCCGCAGCGCCGACCAGACGATGGAGCAGGTCGTCGAGGTCGCGCGGGTGCTGCGCGAGGTGCACGACTTTCGCGGCTACATCCATCTGAAGACGATTCCGGAGGCGAGCCCCGAGTTGCTGGCGCGCGCCGGCCGCTACGCCGACCGCCTGAGCATCAACATCGAACTGCCGACGACCGAAGCGCTGCAAACGCTCGCCCCGGAAAAGGACGGGCAGGCGATTCGCCGGTCGATGGCGCGCCTCAGGCTGCACATCGACGACGCCAAGGAGGCGGCCAAACCGGTCGCCGCGACCTCGCAGCCGGCAGTCGCCCCGCGCCGCGCCCGCGCGCCGCGCTTCGCCCCGGCCGGGCAGAGTACCCAGATGATCGTCGGCGCCGACACGGCCGACGACCGCAGCATCCTGACGACGAGCGCAACTCTCTATGCGTCCTACCGGCTGCGCCGCGTCTACTACTCGGCCTTCAGCCCGATCCCCGACGCCCCGCGCGCGTTGCCGTCGAAGCCGCCGCCGCTGGTCCGCGAGCACCGCCTCTACCAGGCCGACTGGCTGATGCGCTTCTACGGCTTCGGCCACGAGGAGATCGTCAGCGCGCCGAACGGCATGCTCGCGCTCGACATCGACCCGAAGCTGGCCTGGGCCCTCGCGCACCGGGATCGCTTCCCCGTCGACCTCAACACCGCGCCGAAGGAGATGCTGCTGCGCGTGCCGGGGCTCGGCGTCAAGGCGGTGCAGCGCCTGCTCGAGACGCGTCGCGTCAGGCGCCTGCGCACGGACGACCTCTCCCGGCTGCGGGTGGCGCTCAAGAACGTCTGGCCGTTCGTCACCCTGCCGGGTCAGCGCGCCGGTCGCCAGCTCGACGCGGCCGACCTCGCCGCCCGCGTGCGCCCGGCACCGCGCCAATCCTCGCTCTTCGACGAAGCGACCGCGGTGCATGCCTGACGACGGCGCACGCCATGTCCGGCTGGCGGGCGAGGCCGACGTGGCCGGCTTTCGCCAGGCGGCGCGACGGCTGCTCGCCGAGGGAGTCGAGCCGGCGCGGGTGAGCTGGCAGGTGACGGCCGGCGGCCCGGACGATCTGTTCGCACCCGCATCCGCACCCGAGCTTCCGGCGACACCTGCGCGGGCGGCACCGATCAGGGTGCCGCCGTTTTTCGTGCCACTCTGCGAACGCGCCGCACTGCACCGCGACCCCGGGCGCTTCGGTCTGCTCTACCGGCTGCTGTGGCGACTCGTCCACGACCCGGGCCTGCGCAACGACACGCTCGACCCCGACCGGATCGCCGCCGAATCGCTGGCGCGCGTGGTGCGGCGCGAGATGCACAAGATGACGGCGTTCGTGCGCTTTCGGCCGATCGACGCCGGTGACGATCCTGCATCGGCCGAAGAGACGGCGGCGGCCGTTGTCGACGATGAGATCGATCGCGACGACGACATCGATGTCAAGGCCGACCTCGACGATCCCGCCGCCGTTGACGTCACCGTCCCACCACCGGTCGCCGGCGCGGCGCCGCAGTCCGACCGTCCCGAGTCAGCGGGAGCGGACACGCCATTGCGCTGGCACGTCGCCTGGTTCGAACCGGACCACCACATCGTCGAAGCGACCGCCCCCTTCTTCGCACGCCGCTTCGCCCGGATGCGCTGGGCGATCCTGACGCCCGAGCGCAGTGTTCGCTGGGACGGCACCACGTTGACGTTCGGCCCGGGGGCGCAACGCAGCGAGGCGCCCGCGGCCGACGCCGGCGAGCAGCTCTGGCTCACCTACTACGCGCACATCTTCAATCCGGCCCGCCTGAAGCTGCAGGCCATGAAGAAGGAGATGCCGCGCCGCTACTGGCCGAACCTGCCCGAGGCGGCGCTGATCCAGCCGCTGACCGACCTGGCGGGTGCCCGCACCCAGACCATGGTCGCGCAAGGCGGCAGCGAGCCCGTGCGGCGCAGGCCGGCCG
>CAZZWY010000085.1:0-10491 GCA_964657785.1 uncultured Acetobacteraceae bacterium | reverse complement strand
ACCGGCGACGACGGACCGGCGACGGCGACGCGGTTCGGCCGGCTCGCTCGGATTCCGGGCCAGGTCCACCCGCCTGAGCCTCACGGCGACGGTGGATCGGCACGGGACGGATAGCGGACTGAAACTATCACACCGCCGGGGGCGCGCCGACAGGGGTCCAGGCGCATCCGTGCGTTGCGTCACGTCGCGTCACCCCGTCGACGAAGGGGTGCACGGCTGGCACTTCGCCGCGCGGCGCAGCGGCGATGGAAGCTGGCGTCGGCGGCAGCGGCAAGTCAAACCCATCGTTCGAACCGGCGACTCGACACCTTGCGACCCGAGCCGACGTTCCACCGTCGCTCCGCGCGAAAATCGCCCGATGGCTGCACCACCCCACTCCTCGGTCGAGCGCGCGGCGGCGCTGCGCGAACAGCTCCACCACCACGCCCATCGCTACTACGTCCTCGACGACCCGGAGCTGCCCGACGCCGAGTACGACCGGCTGTTCCAGGAGCTGCAGGCGCTCGAGGCCGACCACCCTGAACTGCTGACCGCCGACTCGCCGACCCAGCGAGTGATCGGCAAGGTGCTCGACGGGTTCGAAGTGGTTCGCCACACGGTGCCGATGCTCTCGATCCGGACCGAGACCGACACGCTCGCGAGCGGCGCGGTGGCTTTCGACGCGCGCGTTCGCCGCGAGCTCGAACTCGACGACTCGGCGCCGCTGGTCGAGTACACCGCCGAGCTGAAGTTCGACGGCCTGGCGATCAACCTGCGCTACGAGCACGGCGTGCTGGTCCAGGCGGCGACGCGCGGCGACGGCGAGAAGGGCGAAGACGTCACCCAGAACATCCGCACCATCGCGCAGATCCCGCTGCGCCTGCCGGGCGTCGATGCGCCGGTGCTCGAAGTGCGCGGCGAGGTCTACATGCGACGCGACCGCTTCGAGGCGTTGAACGAACGCCAGCGCCAACTCATCGCCGAGGGCGCCAGGAACGAGAAGACCTACGTCAACCCGCGCAATGCCGCCGCCGGTGCGGTCCGTCAGCACGATCCGGCGCTCGCCGCGAAACGGCCGCTGAACTTCTTCGCCTACGGCCTTGGCGACGTCAAGGACTGGGACGTGCCGGCGACGCACAGCGCCCTGCTCGATGCGCTCGCGGCGCTGACGATTCCGGTCAGCGACGAGCGCGCGGTGGTGGCGGGTGCCGAGGGCCTCGCCGACTTCCATCGCCGGATCGGCGCCCTGCGGGACCGGCTGCCCTTCGACATCGACGGCACCGTCTACAAGGTCAACCAACGCGCGCTGCAGCAGCGGCTCGGCTTCGTTTCGCGCGAGCCGCGCTGGGCGGTCGCGCACAAGTACCCGGCACAGGAGCAGATGACGGTGCTGCGCGGGATCGACATCCAGGTCGGCCGCACCGGCAAGCTGACACCGGTCGCGAAACTCGAGCCGGTCTTCGTCGGCGGCACGACGGTCAGCAACGCGACCCTGCACAACGAGGACGAGACGCGGCGCAAGGACGTGCGGGTCGGCGACACGGTCGTCGTGCGGCGCGCCGGCGATGTGATTCCGGAGGTGGTGAGCGTCGTGCTCGACCGCCGCCCGTCAGAGGTCGGCGAACCCTTCGATCTCTACCGGCGGCTGAGCGGCAAATGCCCGATCTGCGCCAGCGCCATCCTGCGCGAGGAGGGCGAGGCGAACTGGCGCTGCACCGGCGGCCTCTTCTGCCCGGCGCAGCGCAAGGAGGCGATCCTGCATTTCGCGCAGCGCCGCGCGCTCGACATCGAAGGCCTCGGCGACAAGCTCGTCGATCAACTCGTCGACGCCGGCGTCGTCAAGACCTTGCCCGACCTCTACAAGCTCGGCCTGGCGAACCTGACGGCCCTGGCGCGGATGGGCGAGAAGAGCGCGGTCAAGCTGCTCGCCGGCCTTCAGGCCAGCCGGCAGACGACGCTCGCACGGTTCCTGTACGGCCTCGGCATCCGCAACGTCGGCGAGACCACCGCGAAGGACCTGGCGAAGCACTTCGGCAAGCTCGACGCGCTGATGGCCGCCAGCGTCGACGAGTTGCTGGCGGTGGCGGACGTCGGCCCGATCGTCGCCGCCAGCATCCGCACCTTCTTCGACCAGCCGCACAACGTCGAAGTGGTCGAGCAGCTCCGCGCTGCCGGCATCGCCTGGCCCGAGCACGCGGGCAGCGTCGCCGACCGGACGCCGCAGCCGCTCGCCGGCAAGACCTTCGTGCTCACCGGCAGCTTGCCGACCCTGACCCGCGACGAGGCCAGGGAACTGATCGAGGCCGCCGGCGGCAAGGTCAGCGGCTCGGTGTCGAAGAAGACGCATTTCGTCGTCGCCGGCGAGGAGGCGGGGAGCAAGCTCGAGAAGGCGCGCGAGCTGGGCCTGGCGATCCTCGACGAAGCGGGCTTGCGCGAGCAGCTGGCGGCGGCGCAGGACGCGGCGGCCGACCGCTGATACCCGAGCGCATCGCGGTGCCTGGACGGCCTGCCGGGCCTGCAGAAGCTACCATCGGCAACTCGCCGGACCGCGGGTGCCTGGCGCGTGGGACGAGGGAGATGCGGCATGACGATGGACGTGGTCGACTACGAGATCAAGGGCGCGGAGATGCAGTTCGTCGAGGTCGAACTCGACCCGGGCGAAGCGGCGGTCGGTGAAGCCGGCAGCATGATGTTCATGGACGCCGGCATCGACCTCGACACCGTCTTCGGCGACGGTTCGCAGGCGAGCGGCGCGGCCGGCGTCTTCGGCAAGCTGCTCGGCGCCGGCAAGCGGCTCGTCTCCGGCGAATCGCTCTTCACCACGGTCTTCACGAACCAGAACCGGGGCCGGGCGCGCGTCGCCTTCGCCGCGCCGTATCCGGGCAAGATCCTGCCGATGGACCTGCGGCAGCTCGGCGGCACGCTGATCTGCCAGAAGGACGCGTTCCTCTGCGCCGCGCGCGGCGTCTCGCTCGACATCTTCTTCCAGCGCCGCCTGTCGGTCGGTTTCTTCGGCGGCGAGGGCTTCATCATGCAGCGCCTGAGCGGCGACGGCATGGCCTTCGTGCACGCCGGCGGCAGCGTCGCGCGGCGCGACCTGCAGCCGGGGCAGACGCTCTTCGTCGAAAGCGGCTGCCTCGTCGCGATGACGCAGAGCGTCGGCTTCGAGATCCAGTACGTCGGCAAGATCAGGACGGCGCTCTTCGGCGGCGAGGGCCTTTTCTTCGCCCGGCTCACCGGCCCGGGCACGGTCTGGCTGCAGAGCTTGCCGTTCTCGCGCCTGGCTTCGCGCATCTTCGCGGCGGCGCCGCAGAACGGCAGCTCCCGGGAGCAAGGTTCCGGGTTGGCGACGCTCGGGGTCGGCGGCCTGCTCGGCGGCGTCGTCGGGAGCGTCTTCGGCGGGGAGCCGGATTGACGCGGCGCTCGTGGAGGCTGGCGCTGCTCGCCGCATTTCTCGTTCCTTTCCACGGCGCGGCATCGGCGGCGGCGCTCGCCGCGCGAAGCGACTATCTCGAAGACCTGACCTGGACCGAACTGCGCGACCGGCTCGCCGCCGGCACGACGACCGTCCTCGTGCCGATCGGCGGCACCGAGCAGAGCGGGCCGGCCATCGCCCTCGGCAAGCACAACGTCCGGGCGCGGGTGCTCGCCGGCCGGATCGCCCAGCGACTCGGCACGGCCGTCGTGGCGCCGGTGATCGCGTATGTGCCGGAGGGCTCGATCGAGCCGCCGTCCGGGCACATGCGATTTCCCGGCACGATTTCGATCCCTGTTGCGGCGTTCGAAGCCGTGCTCGAGGCGACCGCGCGGAGTTTGCGCCAGCACGGCTTTCACGAGGTCGTCTTCCTCGGTGACCACGGCGACTACCAGCAGAGCGAAACGCGGGTCGCCGCGAAGCTCAATCGCGAGTGGGCGGCCCGGCCGGGTTGCAGGGTCATCGCGCTGCTCGATTACTATCGTGTCACCCAGACCGACTTCGTCGCCGGTCTGGCGGCGCAGGGATTCGCGGCGGCGCAGATCGGCAGCCATGCCGGCCTCGCCGATACGGCGCTGATGCTCGCGATCGACCCGGCGTTGGTGCGAACGTCGACCCTGGCTGCCGCGGCTGCTGCCGGGCCTCGCGAAGGCGTTCACGGCGATCCGCGCGGGGCCACGGCGGCCCTCGGGCAGGCCGGCGTCGACCGGATCGTCGAGGTGTCGGTGGCGGAAATCCGCGCGCTGACCGGCGCGGCCGCTCCGCGCACTTCCCAGGCAAGTGATTCGACAAGGAACAGATGATTCCGGCAATGAAGAAGATCGGCGTGGCCCTCGGCTTGGCCGCCGTCGCCGGCGTGTTCGCCGTCAGCCGCCTGCAGGGCACGAGCGCGGCGGCAGAATCGCCGAGGGGAGCGACCCCGCCCGTGCCGACCGGGCTGGCCGGCATGCCGCCGGTCGTCGATGCGAAGAACCTCTACAGCGAGATCGGCCCCGACAAGGTGAGCCCGGCGCTGCGGGACGATCCGGCGCGCATCTACGTGCCGAACCTGCGCTCGAACGACGTCTACGTCATCGACCCGGCCGCGATGAAGGTCGTCGACCGCTTCAAGGTCGGGGTCAGCCCGCAGCACATCGTGCCGGCCTACGACCTGCGCCGGCTCTGGGTCACGAACAATGCCGAAGGCCGGTCCGACGGCAGCCTCACGCCGATCGACCCGCGCACCGGCAAGCCGGGCCCCGCGGTCGCGGTCGACGACCCGTACAACATGTACTACACGCCGGACGGCAAGTCGGCGATCGTCGTCGCCGAGGCACGCCGCCGTCTCGACTTCAGGGACCCGACGACGATGGCGATGCAGTTCGCGATCGAGGTCCCCGGCTGCCCGGGCATCAACCACGCCGATTTCTCGATCGACGGCCGCAGCGCCTTCTTCACCTGCGAGTTCTCGGGCGCGATCGCGAAGATCGATCTGGTCGGCCGCAAGGTCGACGGCTACCTGCACCTGCAGATGCCCGCGACGCGCTTCAAGGAGACGCGCGGGGCGCCGCGCACCGCGGCCGGCCAGGTCTGGGAGCCGGGCGCGACCGAGGTCTGCAGCGTGACCTCCGGCATGCCGCAGGACATCCGCAGTTCGCCCGACGGACAGCGCCTCTACGTCGCCGACATGCACGCCGACGGTGTCCACATCGTCGATGTCGCCTCGTTCACGAAGGTCGGCTTCATCCCGACCGGGCTCGGCGCCCATGGCCTCTATCCGAGCCGGGACGGCAAGCGCCTCTACGTCGCCAACCGCGGCTCGCACGCGATCCACGGGGCCAAGCTCGGCGATGGCGGCGTCTCGGTGATCGAGTTCGCGAGCGAGAAGGTGGTCGCGCGCTGGCCGGTGCCGGGGGGCGGCAGCCCGGACATGGGCAACGTCAGCGCCGACGGCAAATGGCTCTGGCTCGCGGCACGCTACGACAACGTCGTCTACCGTTTCGACACGGCGACCGGCGAGGTGCGGCAGGTCAAGGTGGGCGCCGAGCCGCACGGCCTGACGGTCTGGCCGCAACCGGGCCGCTATTCGCTCGGGCACACCGGCAACCTGCGGTGACGACGACTCCCGGGCTGCTCGCATGAGGTTGCTGCTCGACTCCTTCTGGCGCGCGGCCGCGTACTGCGTGCATCCGCGCGTGATCGCGCTCTCGCTCGCGCCGCTGCTCGTGATGGCGGGCCTCGCGCTCGGCCTCGGCTATTTCTTCTGGGAATCAGCCGTCGATGCGGTGCGCGGCGTGTTCGAATCGTGGGCGATCCTCGCGACCCTGACCGGTTGGCTCGAAGGCATCGGCCTCGTGAACCTCAAGAACGTCCTTGCCCCGCTGGTGGTGGTGTTCCTCACGACGCCGCTCATCGTCGTGCTGTCGTTGCTGCTGGTCGCCGCGCTGATGACGCCGGCGATGCTCACCCTCGTCGCCAAACGCCGCTTCCCGCTGCTCGAGCGAAAGCGGGGCGGCTCGTTCATCGGCAGCGTACTCGGCGCGTTCGGCGCGACGGCCGTGGCACTGGTCGCGCTCGGCGCCTCGATCCCGCTCTGGTTCATCCCGCCGCTGGTGCTCGTGCTGCCGCCGCTCATCTGGGGCTGGCTCACCTACCGGGTGATGAGCTACGACGTGCTGGCAGCGCATGCCTCGGCCGACGAACGCCACCGCCTGATGAAGGCGCATCGCAGCCGCCTCTTCGGCATCGGCGTCGTGACCGGCTATCTCGGCGCGGCGCCCTCGCTGGTGTGGGCGTCCGGGGCGCTCGCGGTCGTCTTCGCGCCGGTGCTGGTGCCGGTCGCGGTGTGGATCTACACGCTCGTCTTCGCGTTCTCGGCGCTCTGGTTCGCGCACTACGCGCTCGCGGCGCTGCAGGCCATGCGCGCGGCGTCGCCCGAGGTCGACCTGTTGCCGCCGAGCGGCCGCGGGCTGGCCCCACTCGACCCGGTCGAGGAGCTGCCGACGCGGGCACTCCCGGCGTCCACAGCGCCCGGCCGTTTTCCTGACAACCCGCACTGGACCGACTCCGTATGAACTTCGGCCTCCTCATCGTCGGCGACGAAATCCTCTCCGGCAAGCGCGCCGACAAGCACCTGCCGAAAGTCATCGAGCTGCTGGCGGCGCGCGGCCTCTCGCTCAGCTGGGCCCGCTACGTCGGCGACGACCCGGCCCGTATCACCGCCGATCTGAAGGACGCGTTCGCGAGCGGGGACGTCGTTTTCTCGTGCGGCGGGATCGGCGCCACGCCCGACGACCACACCCGTCAGGCGGCCGCCGCCGCGCTCGGGCGGCCGCTCGCCCTGCACCCGCAGGCCCGCGACCTGATTTTCGAACGCATGCGGGACACCGCTGCCGAGCAGGGCATCGCCTACGAGCCGGACCGGCCCGACAACATCCACCGGCTCAACATGGGGACGTTTCCCGACGGCGCGCAGATCATCCCCAACCCCTACAACAAGATCGCCGGATTCTCGGTCGACAACGTGTTCTTCGTCCCGGGTTTCCCGGTCATGGCGTGGCCGATGATCGCCTGGGTGCTGGATCACCGGTTTGCGGACCTGCACGGTCAGGGTGCACAGGCGGAACGCTCGGTGATCGTTTTTGGTGCGATGGAGGCGACGCTGACGCCGCTGATGGAATCGATCGAAACGCGCTTTCCCGGCGTGAAGGTGTTCAGCCTGCCGAGTGTCGACCACCCGGAATACGGGCGTCACATCGAGCTGGGAGTGAAGGGCGCGGAAGCGATGTTGACGCAGGCGTATGCCGCGCTGCGCGAAGGCCTCGGCGCGCACGGCGCTCGTCTCGGACCGGAGTTGGTGCGCTGACGGCCGATGACCCGGCACGGGCATCCAAGTGGTGCGGAGCGGGTCGTCCGGGCCGCCGAGCGCCCTCGCGGACGGGTTCCGCCCGGCTCGCAAAACCCTTTCTCGGGCATGCTTTCTGCTAGTTTTGCGTGCGCATACAGGCGCCTCGGTCGGTCGACCTCACGAGGCGATCCTGCGCCGACACCCACAAACAAGCACCCCTTGAGGAGTTCCCCTGATGGCCAGCAAGACCGTTGCCGACGTGATGAGCATGGTGAAGGAAAGCGAAGTCAAGTTCGTCGATTTCCGTTTCACCGACACCCGCGGCAAGGAGCAGCACGTGACCGTGCCGGTCTCCCACTTCGATGAGGACAAGTTCACCGCCGGACACGCCTTCGACGGCTCGTCGATCGCCGGCTGGAAGGGTATCGAGGCCTCGGACATGCAGCTCATGCCCGACCCCAACACCGCCAACATCGACCCGTTCTTCGAGGAGCCGACGCTCATCCTGACCTGCGACGTGGTCGAGCCGGGCGACGGCAAGCCCTACGAGCGCGACCCGCGTTCGCTCGCCAAGCGCGCCGAAGCCTACATGCAGGCCTCCGGCCTCGGCGACACCGCGTTCTTCGGCCCGGAGCCCGAGTTCTTCGTCTTCGACAGCGTGCGCTGGTCGAACGACATGTCCGGCTGCTTCTCGAAGATCGAGTCCGAAGAGGCCGCCTGGAACAGCGGCAAGGAATACGAGCACGGCAACTCCGGCTATCGGCCCGCGGTCAAGGGCGGCTACTTTCCGACCCCGCCGGTCGATTCGTTCCAGGACATGCGCTCGGAGATGTGCCTGGTGCTCGAGTCGCTCGGCATCCCGGTCGAGGTCCATCACCACGAAGTGGCCAACGCCGGCCAGATGGAGCTCGGCACCAAGTTCAGCACGCTGATCCAGCGCGCCGACTGGGTCCAGCTGCAGAAGTACGTGATCCAGAACGTCGCCCACAGCTACGGCAAGACCGCGACCTTCATGCCCAAGCCGATCGTCGGCGACAACGGCTCGGGCATGCACGTGCACCAGTCGGTCTGGAAGGACGGCAAGAACCTCTTCGCCGGCGACGGCTACGCCGGTCTCTCGGAATTCGCGCTGTACTACATCGGCGGCATCATCAAGCACGCCCGGGCGCTGAACGCGATCACCAACCCGGGCACCAACTCGTACAAGCGGCTCGTTCCCGGCTTCGAAGCGCCGGTCAAGCTCGCCTACTCGGCGAAGAACCGCTCGGCCTCGATCCGCATCCCGCACGTCGCGAACCCGAAGGGCCGTCGCGTCGAAGCGCGCTTCCCGGACCCGCTGATGAACCCGTACCTCGGCTTCTCGGCGATGCTGATGGCCGGCCTCGACGGCGTCGAGAACAAGATCCATCCGGGCGAGCCGGCGAGCAAGGACCTCTACCACCTGCCGCCGGAAGAGGACAAGCTGATCCCGACCGTCTGCCACAGCCTCGACCAGGCGCTCGGCTACCTCGACGAGGACCGCGCGTTCCTGACCAAGGGCGGCGTCTTCACCGATGGCTACATCGATGCGTACATCGAGCTCAAGATGCAGGAAGTGACGCGGTTCCGGATGGCGACCCACCCGGTCGAATTCGACATGTACTACACGCTCTGAGGCCGCCGAGCCGAAGCGGCTGCCGCTTGCGGCGCCCGCACTGGCTCGATGGGCCGATGTCGACGACAGGAAGGGAACGGCGTTCGCGCCGTTCCCTTTTTTGTCGCTTCATTGCTGCATCGACGCCCGGCTCACCCGCGCCGATCGCGCGGGCCCGGCGTCGCCCTCGCATGCGAGAGAATGCTCGCTGGCCTGTCGTCCGGGGGGCGGCGTTCTTTTGCGAGGCCAGGAGAGAAGTCCATGAGCGAATCAGCATTCCCGCGCCGACGCCGCGCCGGTGTTCGCGGCAGCGTGTCGCCCTGCCGTCTGGCGCTGGCGCTGGGAGGGGTCGCAGCCCTCGGCCTCGCCGGCTCACCGACTACCGCGCGTGCCGCCGATGCGGTGCCCGGCGCGATGTACCGCTGCCCCGGCAACGACTACAACAACACCCTGAGCGCCAAGGAAGCCAAGGACCGAGGGTGCCGCACCCTGGAGGGCGCGCCGATCACCATCATCCAGACGCCCAAGCCGCGGCCCGTTCCGGCGGCTGCGGGCGCCTCGGCGGCGCGCGTCGACCCCACGGACCAGCGTGCCCGCGACACCGACGCGCGGCGCATCCTGGAAGCCGAACTGCAGCGCGAGCAGGAACGACTCGCGCAGATGCAGACGGACTACAACAACGGCCAACCCGAGCGCCAAAGCAATGAAAAAAGCATCCAGAAGTACCTCGACCGCGTCGCCGACATGAAGACGGCCATCGCCCGCAAGGAAAGCGACATCGCGGCGATCAAGCGCGAGATCCAGAAGCTGCCCTCATGAGCGCGAGCAGCCGCGCGAGGGGCGAGGCCGTCAACGCGCCGCGAGATGCGGGCGCGGGGAGCGCGCGCGCGGCTGCCCTCGCGGCCGAGACCAGCGCCGCGCTCGCCTACGTCGCTTTCGATCAGCTCGCGACGATGGTCGCCGTCGTCAGCGCCTCGGGCCAGTGCGTGTTCGCCAATGCCTCGTTCGAGAACGTCATGGGTCTGTCGCGACGCGCCGTGCTCCGGGTGCCGGTCTTCGGCTGGTTCGTGGAGCCGGACCGCATCCGCGAGACCGTCGCGGCGGTCTCCCGCAACGACTTCTCGACCAGCCGCCAGGAGGCGCAGCTGCGCCGCCTCGGATCGAACCACCTCGAGCCGCTGCCGGTGCACCTCATCGTCAACCGGATCGAGGCGTCGCCGCATGTGGTCATGGAACTCGTCGAAATCGAGCAGCAGACGCGGCAGGACCGCGAGGAGCGTGCGCTCGATCAGGCCCAGGTCACGAAGGAGCTGATCCGCAACCTCGCGCACGAGATCAAGAATCCGCTCGGCGGCATCCGCGGTGCCGCACAGTTGCTCGAGATGGAGGTCGAGTCGCGCGCGCTGCACGAGTACACCCAGGTCATCATCGGCGAGGCGGATCGGCTGCAGGCCCTCGTCGACCGGCTGCTCGCCCCGCACCGCAAGCCGCATGTCGTGAGCGACGTCAACATCCACGAGGTGTGCGAACGCGTGCGCGCGCTGATCATCGCGGAATTTCCCCGCGGCCTACACGTCG
>CAZZWY010000084.1:0-10568 GCA_964657785.1 uncultured Acetobacteraceae bacterium | reverse complement strand
CGCCGGGTTAGCTGGAGACCCGCGCGGCGACCCTGGCCGGCATCTTCAACGCCGCCAGCTGCCGCCGGGCACGCTGCGTCGCGCGTTCCATCAGGTAGGCGCTCTCGAAGGCACGCAGGCGCCCGGTCTGGCACATGCGGGCGAGCATCCGAGACGTCATCGAGATCGTTTCCTGGTGATTGCGGCCGCGCGAGAAGACGAAGAAGCCACGGCCGGCGCTCACGTGCGTCAGCCGCACCTTCTGCCAGACGTCCTTCAGGTGCATCTGGTAGGCGAAGCCGAGCTGGACATGGTCCATCAGTTCGGCCCCGCGGACCGGCTCGGCGGGCGCTGCGGCAGGCCCGCCGGGGGCGCTATCGAGCGCGGCGTCGAGCATCGGCGAGCCGGTGGTTCGGGCGTCGAATTCGCCGGGCAGCGTCGGTGCCGGCGGCGGTTCGTCGCTCAGATCGATGTCGACCGGGCCGGACCAGTCGACCGCGCTTTCCGGCACCAGGCCCACCGCCTCGGCCTCTTCGGCGGTGAAGCGCCGCTCGAGCGTCGCCGCGTCGTCCTCGGGCAGCACCTCCTGCGCGGCCAGGGTGTCGGCGCCGGGGTCGGCGAGCGCGAAGATGCCCTCGAGCTGGCGCCCGAGCATGTTGAAGTCGAGCTCGGACATCGGTGCGAGCTTCATCGAATCGGCGTGTGCCGGCAGCAGCTTGGCGAAGAACTCCTGCTGCGCGGCGTTCGGCCAGCCGATCAGCGCCATCCCCTCGTTCAGGTCCTTCATCAGCGGCGGCAGCTGCATCAGGAAGCGCTTGCGCATCGCCGGCGACCCTTTTGGCTGCACGCTCAGCACCAGGTCGCGGGCAGCCCGCCGGAAACGCTGCGATCGGTCGGACGCCACGCCGTCGCGGGTCGCGGCGAGCACCAGCGCCTGGCTCCACACCTGTTGCAGGAACTCGCGCAGGTACGTCTGCAGCGGAAGCGGCGCCAGCGACGCCTGCAACTGCAGCCGGTAGCGCTGCTGCAGGCGCAATTCGGTTTCCTTCTTCTCGAGCGTCACCGGGGCGCCGCTTCTGGCGGCCTCCTGGTCGGTCTGCTCGGCGATGAAGCGTTCGAGGTCGCTCAGCTTGGCGGTGTAGAGGTCGATCTGGTCGAAATCGCCTTCGACGATGTCCTGGACCAGCTCCCGCACCCGGACGATGAACTGCAGCCCCGGGCCTTCGTCGAAGTCGTCGAAGGCGCAGGCGAGCGACGCCATCCGGTTGACGAAGCGACGTACCGGATGCCGACGCGACGAGAAGAACCCGGCGTCGCTGAGCGCCACCCGCAGCACCGGCAACTGCAGCCGCGCGATCTGGCGCGCCATCTGCGGCGGCACCCGCGCGTCGGAGAGGATCTGGTCGAAGAGGCTGCCAACCACATCGATCACCATGTGGTCGAGCTGGCCGGTCGAGGCCTGCCGCAGTTCCTCGCGATGCGTCCGGATCAGGTTGACCGCCATCAGTCCGGCGGCACTGCCGGAACCGTCGGCGTCGGCGACCTCGTTCAGTGCGGCCTCTCCGAACGGTTGCCCTCGACCGCCGGCATCGGCCGCGAAGCGAGGCGGGGGCGAACCCGACACGGCCCAGCGATCGAAGGAGGAGGCGGATGCGGAGCGCGGCCTGTCGTGGCCGGCCGCGAGGGGCGGTGCGGGCGCCTCGCCGCTCGTGCCGACACCGAAGGTCAACCGGCGCAGGAGCGACATCAGTTGCGCGTCGGCGGGCCCTCCGGTGTCGGGCTCCTGCCCGGAGCGCAGGCTGCCGCCTCGGTGCCCGAGCGAGCCCGCACCGGTGGAATTCGGGTCGACGTGGCCGAAATGGGTCGAGTAGCCGCCGACGGCTGTCGATGCACCCCCGGGCGTGCGGTGGCGCGCGAACCCGGAGACGCCCTCGGCGTACGCGCCCCCGGCCGGCGCCTCCAGATCGCCGTGCTGGCTGCGCGAGCCGCCGAGCGTCGCGTAGCCCGAATTGCCGCCCAGACCGGGACCCGCGACGCTGCGGGCGGTCAACGCGGCCGGGCGCACGTCGAGCGCCTGCAACGCCTTGACGATCTCGGCATAGCAGGCCGGCATCGCCTTCGCAAGCGCCAGTTCGAGCTCGCGCGCGAGGAGCTTGCGCGGCTCGGCGTCCCGCGACACCGTCTCGATCGCCCGGTACAGCGCCGTGCCGAGCAGCTCGCCCCGCAGGGGATGACGGTCGACACCGCCTCGCTGAGCCGGAAGCACGCCACCGAGGTAGGCGGCGACGTCGCGAAGTTCGCTGTCGCACGCGTGCGAGATCGATTGGCCGACCCGATCGGCGAACATGCGCTCGTCCATCTCGGCGTCGCCGACGAGGCTGAGCGTCTGCCAACTCGCCCCCGCGAGGGTGCGGCTGCTCGATTCGCGCGGCGCGAGCTCGTGGGTGATCCGCTCGTTCAGCGAGTCGGCGAACGCTCGCAGAAACGCGCCGGTGTTGCGCCGCAGGTCGAACTGCGCCGCCAGCAGCCCGTCCCGCTCGGCGGCACGCCCGCTTGCTTCGGCCAGCCCGCCGAGCGTCTCGACGACGCGCGTGGTCACCGCGGCAAGCGTCGTCCGGACCCGCTGGGTCGCCGCGTCGAGCGCGGCCTGGAGAAGATTTTCGGGGGGCGGCATCAGGGCAATATCGGCACGCACCGCGGCGAAGCGACTATTTTCTCCAGAATACTAGCTGCCACACCGGTCACGGAGCGAGCCCTTACGGCCTGAGGGGCGCGGTGGATGCGCCCTTGAGCGAATCCCGGATCTCGCGGAGCAGCAGCACGTCCTCCGGCGTGGCCGGTTCCGGCGCCGGTGCGCGCTTCAACCGGTTTATCTGACGCACCATCACGAAGATGATGAAGGCGAGGATGACGAAGTTGATCAGGACGGTGATGAAGTTGCCGTACGCGAAGAGCGGCACACCGGCTTTCGTCAGCGCTTCGTAGTTCATCGGCCCGGTGTAGCCCGCCGGCGGGTTTGCCAGCATCACGAAGTAGTTGGAGAAGTCGAGCCCGCCCAGCAGGCGGCCGACCAACGGCATGATCAGATCCTTGACGACCGAGTCGACGATCTTCCCGAACGCCGCGCCGATGATGACGCCGACCGCGAGGTCGACGACGTTGCCCTTCATCGCGAACTGTTTGAATTCTGCTGAGAACGACATCTCGAGATGCTCCTTGGATGCGGCGGTTTCGTTCGCCTTGTAGACCGCATTGTTCATGCTTCCGGCGCGGCCGTGAGGGCTTGACACCTCCGCTAGAATCTTTGGTTGCGCTCTGACCGGGAAGTCGGGTTTGCAGAACAACGTGGCGACGCCAGGAACCGCTGGCGCCAGAACATGAGAGTGAGAAACCATGGGTGAGGGTCAGATCGACGGTGGCAAGCGAACCTGGATCATCGCGTCGGGTTGCGTCGGGGCTGTCGGTGCGGGATTCGCTGCGGTTCCCTTCGTCAGCAGCTTCGAGCCCTCCGAACGTGCACGTGCGGCGGGGGCGGCGGTCGAAGCCGACATCAGCGGCCTGAAGCCCGGTGAGAAGATGACGGTCGAGTGGCGCGGCAAGCCGGTCTGGATCGTGCGGCGCACTCCCGAGCAGCTGGCGGAGCTCCCGAAGGTCGATGCCTCGCTCGCCGACCCGAAGTCGGCGCGCACGAATTTTTCGACCACGCCCGCTTACGCCCGGAACGACTTCCGCTCGATCAAGCCGGAGTATCTGGTCGTGGTCGGCATCTGTACCCACCTCGGCTGCTCGCCGGGCGACAAGTTCACCCCCGGTGCACAGGCCTCACTGCCGGGCGACTGGCCGGGCGGCTTCCTCTGCCCTTGCCATGGGTCGACGTTCGACATGTCGGGTCGTGTCTTCAAGGACAAACCCGCCCCCGACAACCTCGAAGTGCCTCCCTACATGTTCCTGTCGGACAGCAGGCTCATCATCGGCGAAGACAAGAAGGCCTAAGACGCATCGGCGGTCATCCGCCGCGCCCTTGACCGATCAGGAGTACCACCATGGCGCAATACCACGAAGCCCCCGCCGATGCGTCGACGGGCGCGAAGCTCCTGAACTGGGTCGACAACCGGTTCCCGCTCTCCAAGCTCTATAACGAGCACGTCGGCGAGTACTACGCGCCGAAGAACTTCAACATCTGGTACGTGTTCGGCTCGCTCGCGATGCTGGTGCTCGTGATCCAGATCGTCACGGGCATTTTCCTGGTGATGAATTACAAGCCCGACGCGAGCATGGCCTTCGCGTCGGTCGAGTACATCATGCGCGACGTGCCCGGCGGCTGGATCATCCGCTACATGCACTCGACCGGGGCGAGCGCATTCTTCATCGTCGTCTACCTGCACATGTTCCGCGGCATGCTCTACGGCAGCTATCGCAAGCCCCGCGAACTGATCTGGCTCTTCGGCTGCGCCATCTTCCTCTCGCTGATGGCCGAGGCGTTCATGGGTTACCTGCTTCCCTGGGGCCAGATGAGCTACTGGGGCGCTCAGGTGATCGTCAACCTCTTCGCTGCGGTGCCGTTCGTCGGTCCGGACCTGGCGCTGCTGATCCGCGGCGACTACGTCGTCGGTGACGCGACGCTCAACCGCTTCTTCAGTTTCCATGTGATTGCCGTGCCGCTGGTGCTGCTCGGCCTGGTCGCCGCGCACATCATCGCCTTGCACGAAGTCGGCTCGAACAACCCGGACGGGATCGAGATCAAGGCCAAGCGCGACGCCAAGGGCCATCCGCTCGACGGCATCCCGTTTCACCCGTTCTACACGGTGCACGACATCTTCGCAGTCAGCGTGTTTCTGCTGATCTTCAGCGCCGTCCTCTTCTTCATGCCGGAGGGTGGCGGCTATTTCCTCGAATCGAACAACTTCATCGAAGCCAATTCGCTGAAGACGCCGCTGCACATTGCGCCGGTCTGGTACTTCACGCCCTTTTATTCGATGTTGCGTGCGACCACCGACCCGATGGTGAGCGTGATCGCCGGGCTGCTTGCGGTCGGCGCCGTTCTCGCGATCCTGCGGGGTGGATTCAGCGCCGTGGGCAAAGCCGTCGTCGCCGTGGCGGCCATCGTCGCGGTGGTGCTGCTCAAAACCTTCGACGCGAAGTTCTGGGGCGTCGTCGTCATGGGCGGGTCGGTCATCATCCTGTTCTTCCTGCCGTGGCTCGATCGCAGCCTCGCGCGGTCGATCCGCTACCGGCCGCAGTGGCACAAGTACCTCTACGGCGTCTTCGTCTTCTTTTTCCTCGTGCTCGGCTACATCGGCACGAAGCCGCCGTCGCCATTTTTCAATGTCGTCTCGCAGATCGGCACCGTCGTCTACTTCGGCTTTTTCCTGCTGATGCCGTGGTGGAGTCGCATGGGCACCTTCAAGCCGGTGCCCGAGCGCGTCGTGTTCGCTGCTCACTGAGGCTCGGCGGATGAATTGCACTGTCGTGAGGTCTCGATCCATGAAGAAGTTCGTGCTGGCCGCGCTCCTGGCGTTCGGCTTTCTCGCTCCGGCGGTCGCGGACGAGGACGGCTACGCCTGGGACACCTTTCCGGTCGAGAAGCTGTCGGACATGGCGGCGTTGCAGCACGGCGCGAAGCTCTTCGTCAACTACTGCCTCAACTGCCATTCCGCCAGCTACATGCGCTACAACCGCATGCACGACATCGGTCTGACCGACGCTCAGATCAAGCAGAACCTGCTTTTCGCGACCGAGAAGGTCGGTGACACGATGCGCGTGTCGCTCGACCCGAAGCAGGCGAAGGAATGGCTCGCCGCTGCGCCGCCCGACCTGTCGCTGATCACCCGGTCGCGCACCGAACTCGGCAAGGGCAGCGGCGCCGACTACGTCTACACCTACCTGCGCACGTTCTATCGCGACGACACCAAGGCGACGGGTTGGAACAATCTCGCCTATCCCGGGGTCGCGATGCCCAACGTCCTCTGGCAACTCCAGGGGCAACGGCATGCGAAGTTCGTCGAGGAAAAGGATCACCATGACCCGACGCAAAGTCACCTCGTGTTCGAAGGCTTCGAACGCCTGACACCGGGAACGCTCGACGAACATTCGTTCGACGAATCGGTCGGTGACCTGGTGGCCTACCTGCAGTGGATGAGCGAGCCTGCGCAGGGTCGCCGGATCCAGATCGGCGTCGGGGTGCTGATTTTCCTCGCCGTCCTCGTTCTCTTCACCTGGCGACTGAACGCTTCGTACTGGAAGGACGTCCACTAGCCGCCCGCCGAGCGTCGCTCGCCTGCGGCCAGCCTGCCGGCCGGACGGGCGATGGCGCGCCGGCGGTACCCGAGGTCGAGCCTCCTGCGCACGAGGCTGCGCACCACGCGATGGTGCGCCGACGGCCCGTTGATGGTTTCCCCGTTTTCAGACCGGGCTGCCCCAGGCCCGTTTCGCTCTTTCGAAAGGACTTCCCATGATGGTGCTCTATTCCGGCACGACCGATCCCTACTCGCACCGTTGCCGCTTCGTCCTGTTCGAAAAGGGCATGGACTTCGAGATTCGCGACGTCGACCTCTTCGCGAAACCCGAAGACATCGCGTTGATGAACCCCTACAACGAAGTGCCGATCCTCGTCGAGCGCGACCTCATTCTCTACGAGTCCCACATCATCAACGAGTACATCGACGAGCGCTTCCCGCATCCGCAGTTGATGCCGGGCGACCCGGTGGCCCGGGCACGGGTGCGGCTCTTCCTCTTCAACTTCGAAAAGGAACTGTTCGCCCACGTCAACATGCTCGAGTCGCGTGGCGTCAAGGGCACCGACAAGCAGCTCGAGAAGGCGCGGTCGCAAATCCGGGATCGCCTCACCCAGCTCGCCCCGATCTTCCTCAAGAACAAGTACATGCTGGGCGACGATTTCTCGATGCTCGACGTGGCCATCGCGCCGCTGCTCTGGCGGCTCGATTACTACGGCATCGACATGTCGAAGAACGCCGTGCCGCTGCTCAAGTACGCCGAGCGCATCTTCTCGCGCCCGGCCTACATCGAGGCGCTGACCCCGTCCGAAAAGGTGATGCGGAAATAGCCCGCGGGCCCGCCGATGCGCTGACAGAATCGTCGTCATGAGCTCACCTCCGATCGCGCCCGCGACCGCCGGCACGTCCACGCGGCCCTATCTCATCCGTGCGCTGCACGACTGGTGCACCGACAACGGATTCACCCCGTACGTCGCCGTCTTCGTCGATGCGCACGTGCAGGTGCCGAGCGAATACGTGAAGAACAACGAGATCGTGCTCAACGTCGGTTTCGAAGCGACGAGTGCGCTCAAGCTCGGCAACGAGACGATCGAGTTCAAGGCGCGGTTCGGTGGCAGCTCGCGCGAGATCGTCGTGCCGATCGACCATGTGATTGCCATCTACGCGCGCGAAAACGGGCAGGGCATGGCGTTTCCGATGCCGACCGACGCATCGCCGGCGGCGACCGAGGAGGCTGCCCCGGGCGGGCCGCCGAAGGGCCCGCGCCCGGCGCTGATCGACGTGAGTCGCCATGAGCCGAATGCGCAGAGCGCCTCGCCGGAGCCCGCGGACTCGCCCGAGCCGCCGGACCCGCCGGCGGGCGGCGGCCGGCCCGCGCTGAAGCGGATCAAGTAGCGTCCGAGGCCGGGTCGGCCCCACCCCGCCCGAAGTCGGCGGCTTATACTGGCGGGGCCCGCTTTCGCGGCATCGCCAGTCGCCGCGCCGGCTTAGCTCAGTTGGTAGAGCACCCGCCTTGTAAGCGGAAGGTCGTCAGTTCGATTCCGACAGCCGGCACCAGCATTCCTGCCCGATACGGGCGAGCAGCTTCGAGGCGGTTACCCCGCTCAGCGCGCGCACGTTTCCGCAATCGACCTCGACGGCGTCACCGCCCGGGTTTCTTGAACAATTCGTCGATCAGCTCGGCGGGCACCGTGGACGGGTCTTCCTCGCTGACCTCGACTCCGTGCAACAACTCGAAGCTCGACATCGCCCATCCCGGCTGGCTCGGCTCCGTCGGTGCTTCGCTGGGGGGCGGGCGAACGACTTGCTGGTTGAGGTTGACGATCTCGCCTTGCGGCGCGGCGTCGGTGATTCTCCAGACCATTCGCTTCTTCGGCCGCGACTCGGATCGCTTGTCGCGCATCATCTCTCATGTCCTCTCATGTCCTTTTCATGGGCCCGTCCGTCTCATTTATGTTTTTTGACGGATATCTGTCACCTTATCCTATTGACCCGGCCGCCCCTTCGTCTTGTTGAAACCATCTGTGTTCGATTGTTTACATATCTTCCCAAGCGAAGAGGCTGCATCGACGGCAATGAAAGTGCGGAAAGCCAGAGCCGGCGCGGCTGGCGCAGGCGCCGTCCGCAAGATGCCGGTGAACCGGCGAACGGCCGCCCATCACCCCCCGTTTCAGGGGTCGGCCTGAACGATCTTGATGCGAATCGCCGAGGCTTCCCAGCCGGCGTCGCGCAGCGCATCCTCGAGGCGCGGCTGCAGCTGCCGCAATTTGGCGGCCACCGAAGCGTTGGCCGCCAGGAGCGACCAGCCGAGATCGTCGACCGGTCCCGGGCGCACGTGCGGCGCGAGCGTCCCGGGCAGCAACGGGCCGATCGTCGCGAGCCTCGCCTGCGAGTCCCGCATCAGTGCGCGGAGCCGGGCGAGCGGCGCGCTGTCGCGCAGCGCCTGCTCGAGGCGCATCGCGGGGGGTGTCATCGGTGCCGGGAAGGTGCTCACTCGCCGAGTCTAGTGCGGCGATCACACGCCGACCCGCCGCTGGGCCGAAGGTAGAATCACCGGCTCAGATGCCCGCAGGAAGGGGTGATTCAACGGGGCGGCGGTCGGGGCGGCGATGCGTCCGTCGGCCAGGCCGGCGGTCTCGCGGCGAGCCTGTGCACAGGCCGCGGGGGCGGCGGACCGCGTCGACCCGCCGGAACGCGGCGAACCTCGTTTTCCTCCCCGCCGCCCGCACGTTTTCCGACCGGCGCACACGCTCGACGATCTTCATTCGGTCAGCCTTCGGCCCTCGACGCTTCGCGGTCCGGCGGGGGCGGGGCGAATCCAGCGCGCTGCCGATTCCTCTCCGAACCCAGACATCGCATGCTACCCAAGCTTCTCACTTCCATCTTCGGTAGCCGTAACGAACGGTTGCTGAAGCAGTACCGCCAGATCGTTGCCCGCATCAACGCGCTGGAAGCGCAGTTCGAGTCGCTCGACGATGCGGCATTGGGGGCGAAGACGCTCGAGTTTCGCGAGCGCTTCGCAGGCGGCGAAGACCTCGACAAACTGCTCCCGGAGGCCTTCGCTACGG
Organism: uncultured Acetobacteraceae bacterium; assembly: GCA_964657785.1. Taxonomy (GTDB): domain Bacteria; phylum Pseudomonadota; class Gammaproteobacteria; order Burkholderiales; family Burkholderiaceae_C; genus LMDS01. The sequence continues at coordinate 1,288 of CAZZWY010000084.1, read as the reverse complement.
TCCGCGAAGGCAGCAAGCGTGTCCTGAAGATGCGCCCGTTCGACGTCCAGCTCCTCGGCGGCATGACGCTGCACCACGGCAAGATCGCGGAGATGCGCACCGGCGAGGGCAAGACGCTGATGTCGACGCTGCCGGTGTACCTCAACGCGATCACCGGCAAGGGCGTCCACGTCATCACGGTGAACGACTACCTGGCCCGGCGCGACGCCGAGTGGAACGGCCGGCTCTACAACTTCCTGGGCTTAAGCGTCGGCGTCAACATGCCGCAAATGTCCCGCGAGGAGAAGCAGGCAGCCTATGCCGCCGACGTCACCTACGGCACGAACAACGAATTCGGTTTCGACTACCTGCGCGACAACATGGTGCAGGACACCGCCGACCGCGTCGCCCGCGGCCTCAATTACGCGATCGTCGACGAGGTCGATTCGATCCTCATCGACGAGGCGCGCACCCCGCTCATCATCAGCGGGCAGGCCGAGGACCACACCGAGACGTACGTCCGCATCAACGCGGTCGTGCCCAAGCTCAAGAAGCAGATCGGCGAACTCGATTTGCGCACCGGGGAAGGTGTCGTCGATCCCGGCGATTTCACCGTCGACGAGAAGAGCCACCAGGTCTTCCTGACCGAGGACGGCCACGAGAACGCCGAACGCATCCTCGGCGAGGCCGGCCTGCTGGGCGTTGGCGCTTCGCTCTACGACCCCGCGAACATCGCGTTGATGCACCACGTCTACGCCGCATTGCGGGCGCGACACCTCTACAACCGCGATCAGCACTACGTCGTGCAAAACGGCGAAGTCGTGATCGTCGACGAGTTCACCGGCCGGCTCATGACCGGGCGGCGCTGGTCGGACGGCCTGCACCAGGCGGTGGAGGCGAAGGAAGGCGTGCAGATCCAGAGCGAGAACCAGACGCTCGCCTCGATCACCTTCCAGAACTACTTCCGGATGTACGCCAAGCTCGCCGGCATGACCGGCACGGCCGACACCGAAGCCTACGAGTTCCAGGAGATCTATGGCCTGGAAACCGTCGTGATCCCGCCGAACCGCCCGACCATTCGCAAGGACGAACTCGACCTCGTCTACAAGACCAACCGCGAGAAGTTCGAGGCGGTGATCAAGGACATCCGCGACTGCCACGAGCGCGGCCAGCCGGTGCTGGTCGGCACGACGTCGATCGAGAACTCCGAGCTGATCTCCGGCCTGCTCGACGTCGCGAAACTGCCGCACGCCGTCCTCAACGCGAAGCAGCATGCGCGCGAGGCGGAAATCATCGCCCAGGCGGGCCG
>CAZZWY010000083.1:0-10575 GCA_964657785.1 uncultured Acetobacteraceae bacterium | reverse complement strand
ACGCTCCTGGCGGCGCTCGCCGCGAGCACTCGCCGGGTCGGCCTGGTCGCGACGGCGTCGACGAGCTACGGCCTGCCGTACACGCTGGCGCGCCAGTTCGCGTCGATCGACCACCTGAGCGACGGCCGCGCCGGCTGGAACATCGTCACCTCGACGGCGGAAAACGAGGCGCACAACTTCGGCCTCGACCACAACCGCGGCCACGCGGACCGCTACGCCCGCGCCACCGAGTTCGTCGAAGTCGTCCAGGGCCTCTGGGACAGCTTCGAGGACGACGCGCTGCCCCGCGACCAGGCCTCCGGCCGCTACCTCGACCCGACCAAGCTGCACGCGCTCGGCCATGCCGGCGCGCACTTCAAGGTCAGCGGGCCGCTCAACATCGCCCGGCCGCCGCAGGGCCATCCGGTCCTCGTGCAGGCGGGTTCGTCCGACACCGGGCGCCAGTTCGCAGCACGGTTCGCCGAGGCCGTCTTCACCTCGCACCCGGCGATCGAGTCGGCGCAAGCCTTCTACCGCGACATGAAGTCGCTGGTCGCGGCCGGTGGGCGCGACCCCGATCACGTGAAAGTGCTCGCCTCGGTGCAGCCGGTCATCGGCGCGACCGAGTCCGAGGCCCGCGCGCTCGAGGCCGAGCTCGACGCGCTGGTCCACATCGATCTCGCGGTCAGCACGCTCGGCAGCTTCCTCGGCGGCGTCGACCTGTCGGGCCGTCCCCTCGACGGCCCGCTGCCGCCGATCCCCGAAACCGAGAACGCCAAGTCGACCCGCGCCCGGGTGCTCGACTGGGTGGCGCGCGAGAACCTCACCATCCGCCAGATCGCGCAGCGGGTGGCGTCGCAGCGGACGAGCAAGAACATCGTCGGCACGCCGGAGCAGATCGCCGACGTGCTGACGACATGGTTCCACGAGGGCGCGGCCGACGGCTTCATCGTCGGCGCGCCGGTCCTGCCCGCGAGCCTGGAGGCGTTCGTCGACCACGTGGTGCCGATCCTGCAGCGCCGCGGGCTCTTCCGGCACGACTACGCCGGCACGACCCTGCGCGACCACCTCGGCCTGCCCCGGCCCGCCAACCTGTTCCGGACCCACCCCGAGCGGCACGTCGAGCCAGAGGTCTGGTAGGCGCAGCGCGCGGCCCGGTGGCTGTCCGGCGGGTGCTCAATCGTCGAAGTCGCGCGCGAGGCGCAGACCGATCGTGTTCATGTGCAGGTCGCTTCTCAGCGGCAGCCCGCGGACCGCGGCGCGCGTCAGCCAGATCGGCGTGTGGAAGCCGCCACCCTTCAGGAAGCGCCGGTCGTAGCCGGCGCGCTGGCGGGCACTGCCGTCGATGGGGTCGCCGTCGTGGCTGTCGCTCGCGCAGTCGGCGACCCATTCGAAGGCATTGCCGAGCATGTCGTGCAGGCCAAAGGCGTTGGGAGCGAAGCTCGCGACCGGCATCGAGTGCGCGCGCTCACCGCGACGCCCTTCGAGGAGGTTTCGAAGTTCGAAGTCGTCGCAGGGCGCGTCGAACGCGAAGGTCAAATGGGGCGCCGGTTCGTCTGCGCTCTGGCTCGCCGTACGTTGACGCAGATGCTCGTCGCCGCGGCATTGGAGCAGTGCGGATGGACGGAGGAGACGGTGGTCGACGTGGTCACGGACGGCGCCCGTGGAATGCGTTCGCTCGTCGCGTCCGTCGCGCCTCGCGTGGCACCAAAGATCCTGGACTGGTTCCATCCGAGTATGGAGCTTCAGGCGGTCAAGACGCCTCTATTTGCTAGTGTCGTGAGTTAGAAGTTCGCAGACAAAACCGTTCGACGCTCGCGAGGATGTCATCGGCGGTGTTGGACCAGACGAACGGCTTTGGGTCGTCGTTGTTGATCTTGATGTCGTGCCGGATGGCTTGCTCGAGTTGACGCGTCGAGCGGTGGGTGCCGCGGCGGATGTACTTTTGGTCAGCGTGGCGAACCAGCGTTCGACCTGATTGAGCCAGGATGCCGAGGTGGGTGTGAAGTGGACGTGAAAGCGTGGATGACGAGCCAGCCAGTTCTTGATCGCAGGCGTCTTGTGGGTGCCGTAGTTGTCCATCCCGAGATGAATGTCCAGTACCGCCGGGACGTTGGTCTCGATGGTGCGAAGGGCACCTTCTCGACGAAGAGCGGGTCCGCGAAGATGACTTACCGTGAGCGTCAACCGAGGCCTCGCCCACGCGGATGCCCGAAAACTTGGAATTTGTGGACCGCGGCCCGGGACCGCAGCGTTGTGCTTCGTGGCCCCTCAATCCCTCAAGCCGAGTGCATCACCCGTCGATATGGACGGCAAGTCGGAGGCGTCGTGGCGCAACCGTGCCGACGCCCCCTGCACAAGTGACACGGTCGCGGTCAATCGCAAGATGTTCGCTCGTTGCCCGAAATGCGCTCATCACCCGTTGCCGGCTGACCAGTCGTTGCCCGCGGCCTGCCCGGCGTGCGGCGTGATCCTGGCCAAGGTCGCGCAGGTCAAGAAACGCCCGATACCGCGGCCGCGCGGGAGTTCGCCACGCCGTCCGGGTCGGAACGAGGCCGGCTCCGGCGTGCAGTCCCTGCTGTTCCACGTGCCGGAGCGCGTCGACAGCGGGCTATTCGGGTGCCGCGTCGGGCTGCTGGCGGGCTTGGCGGTCTGGGGCGTATGGTTGATGACGCGCAGCGTGCCCGACGGCGAGATCGCAGCGTCGTTCATTCATGGACCGCTCTTGGTGTTCCATGAGGCCGGGCATGTGCTGTTCAGGCCGCTGGGCGAGTGGATGACCGTCGCCGGCGGCACGCTGATGCAATGGTCGATGCCGGTGGTGCTGGGCATCGCACTGCTGTGGAAGAACCGCGACCCGTTCGGCGCCGCCATCGCGCTGTGGTTGCTGGGCGTATCGGTGATGGACAGCGCGCCCTACCTGTACGACGCCCTGCACCCGCAGCTGACGCTGCTCGGCGGCGGTACCGGCGAGGACGGTGGCCACGATTTCATCTTCCTTCTCGAGTCGCTCGGGCTGCGTCACCGTTCGCAACCGCTGGGCTTGATCCTGCACAGGCTGGGCGCGGTGACCATGTTGCTGGCGCTGATCTGGGCCGGCCGGCTGCTGATGTTGCAGAGCCGCCGGCGGTCCGGCGTCGTGCTGCATGAGTGACGGGGCCAAAGGTGCGAACGCGCTGCCGGGCGACTGCCAAGTTTGATGGACAGCATGCTCGTCCGCAGACACGGCACGAGTCAGGGTCGGGCGATGGGACGCTCACGACTCACCAGCGCCAGGCCCTCTGCGGAACGCAGCCAGCTCCGTAGAGCGGACGCCCTGCCGGCGCTGCTTCGCGGTGATAATCTAGTCACCATGACCAGGAAAACATCTGCCGCCCTAAACCTCCCAGCCGATGGCGCTGACGGGCGCTGGCGCCTGCAAGATGCCAAGGCGAGGTTCAGCGAGCTCGTCCGCCTCGCGCACAGCAAGGGGCCGCAGCATGTCACGCTTCACGGCAGGGAGGCGGTGGTCGTCGTCGACGCCGACGAGTTCCGGCGCTTGAAAGGTGCGCGCACAGGGCAACTGCTGGTCGAGGCGCTTCAATCGTCGCCGCATCGACAGGTCGACCTCGAGCCGCTGCGTTCGCCGATGGCAGTTCGCACCATCGAACTGTGAAGGGTTGGCTGCTCGACACCAACGTCCTATCGGAGTTGCGCCGACCTCGCCCCAGTGCGCGGGTTCGAACGTTCGTCGCAGGTTGTTCTCTCGACGAGCTGTTCGTCAGCACCGTGACCCTCGCCGAAATCCGGTTCGGCATCGAAATGGTCGGCGATCTGACGCGTCGTGCGGAGTTGCACGACTGGTTGTTGCACAAGGTTCGTCCGATGTTCGACCAGCGCGTGCTCGAGGTGTCGGAGGACGTCATGTTCAAGTGGCGCCTGCTCGCCGAGGAAGGGAGGCGGTCGGGCCATACGTTCTCGCAGCCCGACCTGATCATCGCGGCGACCGCACTGCACCATGGGCTGACCGTCGTCACGCGCGACACCGGCGACTTCGCCCGAGCGCGGGTCCCGCTGTTCAACCCGTGGGTGAGTGGGTAAGCGGGGCGCCGTGAGGTCGATCCTGGCGGATTGATCGGTCGATCGAACGGCGTCGTGCCCAAGCTCACCGAAAGCGTCGAGTCCTTCGTCCAGCGCGAGCCGGCGTCGGTGTTGGCCAGCGTTCTGCTCGAACTGGCCGAAGCGCACGAAGCCGTCCGGCAGCGCCTGACTCGGCTTCAGTGGGCGGACCGGCCGGACCAGCTCGCGACCGCACGAGAGGCGCTCGCGGGCCGCCCTAACCCAGGATTCGCCTCTCCACCCGCTTGCGCGGTACGCTGCGCCAGGCTGGCACTTCGCTGAGGGCTCGGCGGACGTCCACCACCGGTGCGCCGCCCCCCACCAAGTCGAGTTCGCGCTCGATGGCGTAGAGGCACTGTTCCACCGCCAGCGCGGCGGCCTGGCTTTCGCCGCTTTCGAGGCGGTCCACGATTTCCGTCTGCAAGGCGGTGGCGCTGCGCAGTGAACGGGGGCTCCCGTACAACGCGACGATCAGCGACGTGCGAAGTATCAGCGTTTCCAAAACCGAAACCAGCGCGCCGTTGTGGGCCAGTTGAGCAAGATAGCGATGGAACTCGCCGGACGCGCGGATGGCACGCTGGCGGTCGCCCTGGATGACCGCCTCGTCCTGGCGGCGAATGTAGTCGCGCAGCGTGCGAAGCGACGGCGTCACGATCGTGCGCGCCACGATCTCCGTGGTCACCCGCTCGATCACGCGCCGCGCGTCGAACACGTCGCGCGCCTCCTTCATGCTCGGGCATGCGATGAAGGCGCCGCGATTTTTCTTCAGCTCCACGAGTTGCTCGAAGGCCAGCCGCTGCAGCACCGGCCGCACGCGGGTGCGGCTCACGCCGAAGGTGTCGGCCAACGTTTCCTCGGCGAGCTTGGTACCGGGCGGCAGGCTGCCGGAGAGGATCGTCATCCGCAGGCGCTCGGCCATTTCCGATTCGAGCTCGTCGCTGTCCATCGTCCTTCCTGCGGGTCCGGCGCCCTGCAAGGTGTGGGGCGCACAACATTGGCGCGGTCGGAACGCACCGCTTTGGATCAAATCTGACTAAGGAATGTACACAATCTAAGACTGATTTGTACAAACGACGGCAACTCACTGAATAGATTCACTTCCAAAGTTGGCCACCAAGTGGCACAGCCGTTGCGAAAGATCAGGCCAAAGCAGCAGCGCGCTGCAACGCCCGACCTCAAGGAATCGATGATGCGAATGGTCCATGTTCCCCTGATCGACATCGGCCCCTTTCTGCGCGGCGACGCAGAAGGCAAGCGACGCGTTGCCGATGAAATCAGCCGCGCCTGCGAGGAGATCGGCTTCTTCATCGTCACCGGTCACGGCATCGACCAGGCACAAATCGATCGCACGTATCAGAAGGCGGAGGCGTTCTTCGACCAGCCGGTCGCCGCCAAGCTCGCCATCCGCCAGCCGGCCCCCGACATAAGTCGCGGCTACACGCCACTGGCCGGCGAGAGCCTGGCGGCGAGCCTGGGCAGGCAGTCGCCCGGCGATTTGAAGGAAATGGTCGACATGGGCCCGATCGACGTGCCGGGCGGCGACTACTACACGCGCCCCGAGGCCGCGAACCACTTTGCGCCGAACCTGTGGCCCGGACGCCCCGGCGACTTTCGCAGCGTCATGGAGAGCTACTACCGCCGCATGAACCGGCTCGCCAATGACCTGATGGCGATCTTCGCGCTGGCGCTCGAACTGCCCGAAGACTTCTTCTTCGACAAGCTCGACAAGAACCTCAGCGCGCTGCGGATCATCTGCTACCCCGAGCAGAAGAGCGCCCCCGTGCCGGGACAGTTGCGCAGCGGCGCACACACCGACTACGGGACGCTGACGATCCTGATGTCGAACAAGGCCGTCGGCGGTCTGCAGGCGCGGCATCGCGACGGTTACTGGGTCGACGTGATCCCCGAGCCGGGCACCTTCGTCATCAACATCGCCGACGCGATGCAGGTGTGGACCAACGACCGCTGGGTTTCCACCTTGCACCGCGTCGTCAATCCGCCCGCCGAACTGGCGGGCGAGGCAGGGCGTTCACGTCGGCAATCTCTCGTGTTCTTCCATCAGCCGAACTACGACGCGTTGATCGACACGCTGCCCTCGTGCTTCGGCGCCGCGCGCCCGCGCAAGTACGAGCCGATGACCTTCGGCGAGCACTGGACCCGCAAGTGGATGGCGACCAAAAACGGCACCGCCGTCTCCTGAACGCCCGGCCTCCGACAGGAACACCCTCATGAACCCGCTTCGCATGACGCTCACCGGCGACGTGCTGCCCGTTCGGCCGCTCGCCTCGGCGTCGCCCGACACGCGCCGCCACGCACAGGCCCTGTTCGACCTGCTGCACACGAGCGACCTCGCGATCGGCAATCTCGAGATGCCGTTGACCGAGCGCGGGACGCCGCTCGAGAAGCTGCTCAATATTCGCGCGCGGCCCGAGCTGGCGAGTGACCTCCCGGCGATGGGATTCGACATCGTCAACCTGGCCAACAACCACACGGTGGATTACGGCTGGGCAGGCCTGGCCGACACGATGCGCGCCCTGAGCGGGGCAGGGCTTCGGCACGTCGGTGCCGGCCAGACCCTGGCCGAGGCGAGCGAGGCGATGGTGGTGGAAGTCGCCGGCCGGCGCGTGGGCGTGCTCGGCTGCTCGTGCCTGCTGCCCACCGGCATGGCCGCGAGCGAGCAGCGCCCGGGCATCGCGCCGCTGCACGTCGAGACCGGCTACGAGGTCGACCCTTACTACCAGATGGAAGAGCCGGGCGATCCGTCGTGCGTGCGCATCCGCACGCGCATCCGCGGGTCGGACCTGCGCCGTGTCCTGAGCGACGTGCGGCGCCTGCGCGAGCGTGTCGACGTGCTGGTCGTCAGCGTGCACTGGGGCTACGGGTCCGGCGAGGACCTCGCCGAGTACCAGCAGCCGCTGGCGCATGCGCTGATCGAGGCCGGGGCCGATCTGATCCACGGCCATCACCCCCACGCCGTTCACGCCGTCGGCTTCCATCTGGGGCGGCCGATCTTCTACAGCCTCGGCACCTTCGTCGGGCAGCAGATCTTCCTGCCCGCACCGCCCGCCGTGCAGTCGCTCTGGGGCGGCATGTCGCCCGATGGCTACGTGGCACAGCTGCGCTTTGCCGAGGATGGGCGCACGGCCATCGAACTCGTCCCAACGACGCTGAACGCCGAGCGGCTGCCGGTGTGGGCGACGGGCAGCGACTTCGAACGCATCGCCGGCCGCCTCGCGAGGTTATCCCGGGCACACGGCGCGGACATCCGCGTCCACGACGGCGTCGTCCACGTGCTGCCCGCGACCGCGAGCGAACCCACCTCCGACGTGCACACCGCAGCGGCGACCTTCCCCTGACCTTTCAACCCCGTCCGACCACCCCGGAGTACCCCGCATGAACCGCATCCCCTTTTCCGACGTCCGCCGCCAGACGATCCGCAGCCTGGCCGCCGGCGTGCTGGCCGGCTCGGGCGCGCTGGCGCTCGCGGCCGATCTCCCGAAGACCATCGCCGTGAGCTTTCCGAACTCGTCGACGATCGGCGCGGTGGTCACGTCGCTGAATCAGGCGAAAAAGAAGGGCAAGGAGATGGGCTACGAGGTCGTGGTCGACGACCCGGGCTCCGACATGAACAAGCAAATCAACACGCTCAAGACCTGGATTCAGGCGAAGGTGCCGGTCATCGTGTGCGTGGTGCCGCAACCAAAGGTCTTCGAGGCCATCGCGGCGCAGGCGCGTGCGGCAGGCATCAAGTGGATCACCTACGGCGAAACACTCGAGAACCAGGACGCGACCGTCGGCTACGCGCAATACGACGACGGCAAGCGCCTCGGTGAACACGCCGGCGAGTGGATCGAGGCCAACTTCACCACCGCGGCACCGGCGAAGGTGGTGATCCTCGGCTACGACAAAGGCAGCTGGGGCCAGTTGCGCGGCAAAGGCATCGAGGACGGCGTAAAGGCGAAGACGTCGAAATTCAAGGTCGTCGCGCGCCAGGACGCGATCAACCCGACCGAAGGCGTCAATACCACCCGCACCATCCTGCAGGCCCAGCCGGACGTGCACGTGATCCTCGGTGTCGAAGACCCGGCCACCGAAGGTGCCTACAAGGCCTGGGTGGCGGCCGGCCGCAAGAAGGACGACCCGAAGGGCTACATCGGCGGCATGGACGGCACCGCGCCGGCGCTCAAGCTGCTGCGCGATGGCGGCACGGTGTATCGCGGCTCGATGGCGATTCCGCTGCTTGCCGTCGGCGATGCGATCGTGACCACCGCCGACGCGCTGCTGAGGGGCCAGAAGACCGGCAGCGTGATCGTGCCGCTCGAACTCGTCACCGAGAAGTCGCCGAAGGCCCAGAAGTACCTCGACGAGCAGGCCGGCAAATAGGCTCGGACTTGCACGCCAGACCGTTCGCCGCATCACGGAGCCCGCCTTGCCTTTCCAAGTCCTGAACCTCAGCAAGGCGTACGGCGGCTCCGAGGTGCTGCGGTGTGTCGACCTCGACATCGCCGACGGCGAGATCCACGCGCTGCTCGGTGCCAACGGCGCGGGCAAGTCCACGCTCATCAAGTGCATCGCCGGCGCCGTGCAGCCCGACGCCGGGCAGATCCGCATCGACGGCCAGCGGCACACGGCATTGAACCCGCGACAGGCGCGCGAGGCCGGTGTTGCGGTGATCTACCAGGACCTGTCGCTCGCATCGAGCCTCACCGTTGCGGACAACGTCTTTCTGGGGCAGGAGTTGCGGCGCGGGCCGTTCGTGAGGCGACGCGCGCAGGAGGCCGAGACGACGGTCTGGCTTGCCCGCATGGGCATCGACCTGGACCCTGCCGCCGACCTGTCACGCGTGGGCCATGCGGAGCTGCAGGCGATCGAGATCATCAAGTCGCTGCGGACCCAACCGCGCCTGCTGATCCTCGACGAGCCGACCGCTTCGCTCAGCGACCGCGAGGCGGCGCGCCTGCGTCAGCACCTGCTGGCGCTGAAGGCGCAGAAGCTGCCGATTCTCTACGTTACGCACCGCATGAGCGAGGTGTTCGAGCTTGCCGATCGTTTCACGGTGCTGCGTGGCGGCGAGGTCACGCTCGCGGGCCTCGTGCGCAACCACGACCGGGCCGAGATCATCGAGGCCATCGTGGGGCGGGCGATGACCGCGGCCGCCGCAGCCGGCGGCCTCGACGACGCCGAGGACACCCGACCGCCGTTGCTGCAGGCAAGGGGCCTGCTCGCCGGCGGCATCGGGCCGATCGATCTGTCCGTCCGAGCGGGCGAGATCGTCGGCGTGTTCGGCCTCGTCGGCTCCGGGCGCACCGAACTGCTCGAGGCGCTGTTCGCGGCGCGCCCGCGCTTTGCCGGTGAACTGTCGATCGATTCCCGGCCGGCCCGCTTCGCGCATCCGGGCGATGCGGTCGCGGCGGGTGTCGCCCTCGTGCCGTCGGACCGGCCACGCAACAGCGTCTTCGCCAGCCTGCCGGCGATCGAGAACTGGGGGCTGCCGAACCTCGGCGTGCTCTCGCTCGGCGGGCTGCGACGGCCCGCCGCGGAGCGCAGCGGCTTCGCGCGCATCGCCGGCGCGCTGGACCTGCAGCCGCGTCGTGCGGACCTCGAAGCGGGGCGCTTCTCCGGGGGCAACCAGCAGAAGCTGGTGCTCGGCCGCTGGCTCGAGCGGCACGACTGCCGCCTGCTGCTGCTCGACGAACCCACGCAAGGTGTCGACGTGGGGGCACGCCGCGACCTGTACGACGGCCTGCGCCGTTTCGTGAGCGACGGTAGCAGAGCGGCCGTGCTCACCTCGTCCGAGCCCGATGAACTGATGCAGCTCGCGCACCGCGTGATAGTGCTCGCACACGGTCGCATCGTCGGTGAGTTGCGCCGCGAAGCCATCACCGAAACCAACCTGCTGGCGCTGGCGCATGGCCGCGAAGAGTATTCCGAACAGGGGCCAGGCGACACACCACGGCAACCCGCGCGCTCCCTGACCACCGCAACGACGAACGCATGAAAGCTGCCGCCATGACGTCTCCTTCAGCTCCGGCGGCGTCGCCGGTCCGCCTGCCCCGCACGGACTGGGCCGCCCGGCTGGGCAACACCGAGTTCGCACTCAACAACATCCTTCTGCTCGCGCTGCTGCTGATGTGCGCGGTGTTCGCCTCGCAGTCGTCGGCGTTCCTGACGTGGTCGAACGTCGAGGTGATCATGACCAACAACGCGGCGATCGGTGTCTTGGTCGCGGCGATGACGCTGCTGGTGATCGCCGGCCACGTCGACCTGTCGGTAGGCTCGAACATCGCCCTGTCGTCGATGATCGCGTCGCTGTGCGTCTCGCAGTGGCAGGCCTCGGCCGGCGCGGCGATCGCCGCCGGCATCGCCACCGGTGCGTTGGCGGGCGCGCTCAACGGCCTGATGTGCGCCGTGCTGCGGTTCAACGCGATCATCGTCACCCTGGGCATGCTGGGCATCCTGCGCGGCGCCACACTACTCCTCAACGGCACCGAGGTCTAC
>CAZZWY010000082.1:8122-10594 GCA_964657785.1 uncultured Acetobacteraceae bacterium | reverse complement strand
CGGCCGATCGCCGACATGGCGGCCTATCGTCAGTCGCTGATGCGGTTCGTCACCCACACCGGCATGTTCATGCGCCCGGTCTTCGCGGCGGCGCGGGCGGCACCGCAGCGCATCGCCTATGCCGAGGGCGAGGACGAGCGGGTGCTGCGCGCGGTGCAGGCCGCGCTCGACGAGAAGCTGGTCAAGCCGATCCTGATCGGCCGGCCTTTGGTGATCGCCGCGCGCATCGAACGCGCCGGCCTGCGCATCGCGGCAGGGCGCGACTTCGAGCTGATCAACCCGGAAGACGACGTGCGCTTCCGTCAGTACTGGGAGGCCTACTACCGCCTCAGCAAGCGCGACGGCGTGACGCCCGACATGGCGAAGGCGGCGGTGCGGCGGTCGAATGCGACGATCGCCGCGCTGATGGTCCACCTCGGCGACGCCGACGGCCTGCTGTGCGGTCTCGTCGGCCGCTACGACCATCACCTCGAGCACATCCACGAAGTGATCGGCCTGAACGCCGGCGCGCAGGGCTACGCGGCGATGAACGCGCTCATGCTCGACAAGCACACGCTCTTCATCGCCGACACCTTCGTCAACGACGACCCGACGGCCGAGCAGCTCGCCGACATCGCCGCGATGGCCGTCTCCGCGGTGCAGCACTTCGGCCTGCCGCCGAAAGTGGCCTTTCTCTCGCATTCGAACTTCGGCAGCAGCAAGCGGCCGTCGGCGCTGAAGATGCGCCGCGCCCGCGATCTCTTCGTCGCGCGCTGCCCGGACGTGCCGGCCGACGGCGAAATGCAGGGCGACGCCGCACTCGGCGAAGAACTGCGCCAGACCCTGATGCCCGACTCGACGCTCGCCGGCAGCGCCAACATCCTGATCCTGCCCAACCTCGACGCCGCCAACATCCTCTTCAACGTGCTGAAGATGACCGGCGGCCAGGGCGTGACGGTCGGCCCCATCCTGCTCGGCGTCGGCGCCCCCGCGCACATCCTGACGCCGTCGGCGACGGTACGGCGGGTGGTCAACATGACGGCGCTCGCGGTCGCGCACGCCGGCGCCATCGCGGCGGCGCACGTCGACTCATCAGCGGATTGACCACCGCATCGCTCATCCGACAAACCCCCGCACGCACGCCATGAAGGCATCGGGCGTCTCGACCGGGCTGAGGTGCGCAGCCTCTGCGATCACCTCGAGCGTGGCACCCGGGATCCGCTCGACCATCGCCTGCGACATCGCGACCGGCGCGCCGACATCCTGCCCCCCTGCGATGACGAGCGTCGGGCACGCTACCCCCGGCAAAGCGTCGAGCCAGTCGACGTTCGCGACCGCGTGGCAGGCAGCGACGTAGCCGGCCGGGTCGTTGCGCAGCAGCAGCGCCCGATACGCCGCGACGCGTTCGGGCTCCGCAGCCCGAAAGCCCGCGCTGAAGTAGCGTTCGACGATCATGTCGACCGCCGCGGCCATGCCGCCGGACTCGACCGTCGCGATGCGCTGCGCCCAGCTCGCGCGGCCCGCCTCCGGATAGCGGGCGCAGGTGTTGGCGAGGACGAGCTTCGCGACCAGCTCGGGGTGGCGCACCGCGAGTCCCTGCCCGACCATGCCGCCCATCGACAGCCCGATCCAGACGACCGGACCGCGGCCCCACTCGCGGATCAGGCGGGCCGCGTCGTCGACGAGCTGGTCCATCGTGTAGGGCCCGGACGGCGCGGCCGAGGCGCCGTGGCCGCGATGGTCGTAGCGCAGCACCGGATGGCTGGCGCCGAGGGCGGCGGCCACACAGTCCCACATCGTCAGGTCGAGGCCGAGTGCATGGCTGAGTACGACCGGCGCGCTGCCGCCGCGCGCCGGGCCCTGCACCGACACGCGCAACTGCGGCTGGCTGAAGGTGTGGTGCACGGCGGCCCGCGCGCCTTCGGACAGCGGCTGCGGCGCGGGGAGCCGGCCTTCGGCCCGGAGCAGGTCCATCGTGATCTTGAACGCCGTGTTGGCGGCCGGCACGCCGCAGTAGATCGCGCCCTGCATCAGCGCTTCCTTGATCTTCGCGAGCGGCACGCCGCCGCGGATCGCCGCACCGCAGTGAAGCTCGAACTCCTCCCAGCGCGCCAGGCCCATCGTCATGCCGAGCACGAGCAGGCGGCGGGTGTCGTGGTCGAGTCCGGGCCGGCCCCAGATATCGTGCCAGGCGTAGCGGGTGATGAGGCTCTGGAATTCCGCATTGAAGTCGGTCGCGTTGCCGAGCGACTTGTCGACCCAGGCATCGCCGAGCACGGCGCGACGATTGCGGACGCCGCGGGCGAAGTCGTCGGCGCGATCGTCCGCATCAGGGCCATCGGGCGCATCGGGTGACTGGCTCATCGGTGAAGGTCCTCGAGATCGGGTTGGAGACGCGACGCGCGCCAGGCGTCGAGCCGGGGGCGGGCCAGCGCGCTGGCGCGACCTGCCACGGCATCGACGGCAAGGCGAAGCTGCCCGACGCGCCGAACC
>CAZZWY010000082.1:0-8112 GCA_964657785.1 uncultured Acetobacteraceae bacterium | reverse complement strand
CAACGGGTCGGCCTGCACCGCCTCGAGCGTCAGTTCGCGCAGCGAGACACCCTCGGCCACGACCCGGCGCGAGAGCGTCTCGAGCAGCGCATGCGCCCGCGACTTGCCCAGATGCCGGGCGAGCCGCATCGACACCGCCTCCGCGAACACCAGCCCGCGCAGCGCGTCGATGTTGGCGCGCATCCTGGCGGTGTCGACCGTGAGCCCCGCCATCGCCTCGGCCAGCGCGCTCGCGGCGGCGTGCACCGAGACGAAGAGCCCTGGCCACTCGGCGAGTTCGGCCTGCCAGCCCCCGAGGCCGCGCTCGTGCTCCTGCGGCATCGCCGCGAGCAGCGCCGCGACGCGCTGCGGCGTGCGCAATGCCGCGGCGAGCGCGATCATCGACGCGACCGGGTTGCGTTTGTGCGGCATCGCCGACGAGCCGCCCCGGCCCCCGCCGCTCGGCTCGGCGACTTCGCCGACTTCCGCCTGCGACAGCAGCGACAGGTCCTTGGCGATCTTGCCCAGGCTGCCGCCGAGGATGCCGACTTCGCAGCCGAGCGCGACCCAATCGTCGCGCTGCGTGTGCCAGGCTCCGGGCGGCAGGCCGAGCCCGAGCGCCTCGGCCATGCGGCTCGCGACCGCCGGGCCGAGCCCCCCCATCGCCGCGAGCGTGCCGACGGCGCCCCCCAGCTGCATCTGCAACGCCGCCTCGGCCGCGCGACGCAGCCGCGCGCGCGCACGCACGAGCGGCGCCACCCAGGCGACGAGCTTGAAGCCGAAGCTGATGACGAGCGCCGGCTGAAGCAGCGTGCGGCCGAGCATCGGCGCGTCGCCGTCGCGGTCGGCGAGCACGAGCAGCGCATCGATCAAGGCCACGACGCGGCCGTCGATCAGCGCGAGCGCGCGCCGCGTCCCGAGGGCCACCCCGGTGTCGATCACATCCTGGCTGGTGCTGCCCCAGTGGACGTAGGCAGCAGCCTCGGGTGCGTCGCGCGCGACCTCGGCGGTCAGGCGCTTGACGAGCGGCACGGCGAGCGTTCCGGCGACCGTGCCCTCGGCCACGATCAGATCGAGGTCGAAGCGCTCGACGCGACAGGCTGCCGCGATCGTCTCCGCCGCCGCAGCCGGGATCATCCCCTCGGCCGCCTGCGCCCGGGCGAGCGCGGCCTCGACGTCGAGCATCGCTTGCAGCATCGACGCCGCACCGAAGATCTCGCTCATCTCCGGTGTCGCCAGGAAGCGTTCGAACACCGATTGCGTCATGCGGCCTCCGTTGTGAATGCGTGGCCCGCGCTGGCTCGGCCCTCAGGCGGCGATCGTCGTCGTCCCGTCGGCCAGCAGGCGGCTCGCGAGCACCTTGTCGACCCGCTTGCCGTCGAGGTCGACAACCTCGAATCGCCATCCGTCCCATTCGACCGAGTCGGTGGTCACGGGCAGGCGCCCGAGGAGCAGCATGATCATGCCGGCGAGCGTGTTGTAGCGGCCGCGGTCTTCTTCAGGCACATCCTTCAGGCTCAGCCGGTCCTTCAGTTCGGGGACCGGGATCAGCCCGTCGAAGAGCCAGCTGCCGTCCTGCCGCTGCACCGCCCAGGCGTCGTCCTGGCTCGGCGTCGTGAATTCGCCGGTGATCGCCTCGAGCACGTCGCGCACGGTGATCATGCCCTGCACCTCGCCGTACTCGTCGACGACGAACACGATCTGCGCGCTCGAGGCGCGGAAATGCTCGAGCAGCTCCATGCCCGACAGCGTCTCCGGCACGAAGACCGACGGGGTCAGGTTTTCAGAGAGCGCGAGCGGTTTGCCTTCCATCACCCGGTGCAACAGGCTCTGCGACGACACCACGCCGAGCACGTCGTCGAGGCTGCCGCGACAGACGGGAAAACGCGAATGCTCTTCGGTCGAGATCACGCGCAGCACGTCGGCGTGCGTCGCGTCGACGTCGAGCCAGACGATTTCGGCGCGCGGGATCATCATCGAGCCGACCTGCCGGTCGTCGAGGCGGAAGACGTTCCTCACCATCTGGTGTTCCTGGGCCTCGATGACGCCGGCGTCGAGGCCCTCTTCGAGGCTCGCGGCGATTTCCTCTTCGGTCACGCCGCGGCTCCCGGGGCGAATGCCGAGCACGCGCAAGGTCGCATCGGTGCAGACCGTGAGCAGCTTGACGAACGGCCGGCCGATCATCGAGAGTCCCTCCATCGGTCGCGACACGACGCGGGCGACCGATTCGGGATGCGTCTGGCCGATCCGCTTCGGAACGAGCTCGCCGAAGATGATCGTGAGGAAGGTGATCGTCACGACGACCATCGCGGTGGCGCTGATTTCAGCCGCCCGCTCGGGGGTGCCGAAGGTGTCGCGCAGCCAGTGGGCGAACGGGGCGGAGAAGGCCGCGTCGCCGACGATGCCGTTCAGCACGCCAATCGAGGTGATGCCGATCTGCACCACGGAGAGGAACTTGGTCGGGTTGTCGTGCAGCGCCATCGCCGCCCGGGCGCCGGATTCGCCGGCCTCGACCATGACCTGAAGCCGCGCCTTGCGGCTGGCCGTCAGCGCCATTTCTGACATGGCGAACAACGCGTTGAGCAGGATCAGGAACAGGACAAGAGCAACGTCCATGCGGGGCGCGCAACGATTCGGAATTTGCAGGGTAGCAGAAAGCCCCTCGAGGGCAGTTCGCAGCACGGCTCGGGAGTGTTCCGACGCGGGACGGAACACTGCACTAGCATCGAACGATGGATTACCTGATCGGTGACCTGCAGGGCTGCTGCAGCGCGTTCGAGCGGCTGCTCGGAAAGATCGGCTTTTCCGCGTCGCGCGATCGAATCCACGTCCTCGGCGACCTGGTCAATCGCGGCCCGGCGTCGCTCGACACCCTGCGACGCCTGCGCGGCTTCGGCGCTTCGGCGGTCTGTCTGCTCGGCAACCATGACCTGAGCCTGCTCGCGGTCGCCCACGGCATCCGCAAGCCGCAACGCGGCGATACGGTCGACGACATCCTGAGCGCGCCGGACCGCGACGCCTGGCTCGACTGGCTGCGCCAGCGCCCGCTGGCGGCCTCGGCGCACGGCTGGCTGATGGTGCACGCCGGCGTCGTGCCGCAGTGGACGGCCGTGAAGACGCTGGCGCTCGCCGCGGAGGTCGAGTCGGTGCTGCGAAGCGACGCCTACATCGACTTCCTGTCGCGGATGTACGGCAACGAGCCGTCCCGCTGGCGCGAATCGCTCACCGGCACGGAGCGCCTGCGCTTCATCGTCAACACGCTGACCCGGGTGCGCTACGTCCGCGACGACGGCACCCTCGACATGAGCAGCTCGGCCGGCGTCGACGACGCCCCCGCCGGCTCGGTCCCGTGGTTCGACGCGCCGCAGCGCCGCACCGCGGGCGTGCCGGTCGCATTCGGCCACTGGGCCTCGCTCGGCCTCGTCAACCGGCCCGACCTGCTCGGGCTCGACACCGGGTGCGTCTGGGGTCGCCGCCTCACCGCGGTGCGCATCGACGGCGGCCGCCGCGAACTCGTGCAGGTCGACTGCGGTTGAGGCCCCGCCCCTCCGGGCAACACGCCGCTGGCGATACACTGGAGACAGGAAGGCTGGCCGAGCGGTTGAAGGCAGCAGTCTTGAAAACTGCCGAGGGTTCACGCCCTTCGTGGGTTCGAATCCCACGCCTTCCACATGTTTTACCTATGGAAGTTGGCCCGAATTCTTCGCCTACCCACACTTTTACCCAATCATCTGTCGATAGCAGGCTTCGATGACGAGGGGCACGCCAGTTGCCCGTCCTTGAACGTCCTCCCCTGGCTTGCGCGATTGCGCGAGTAGCCAAAACATGCAAGAGTCCGTGCCATGTCAGCATTGGCTGGATGGGGTAAGTTGGTTTGGACCCACGGTCGAAGCCATCCGAAAGCGGCTGCAATCTTGTTCTTTTCGTTGGGTAGCGGTGCCCTGGTTTTTGTCAAGCTATACACGGACAGTCCGGCTGAAGAGACAACGAGGCAGTTCTTAGAGACGTTAAATGGTGCAACCTGGTCAAGCGACTGGCTGAGCTTTCAGCGGGATCATCGGTTCTGGTTCGCCTTTTTGGTGGCGACGCGTACGGTCCTCAACCTATCGGTCCCTCTTGCGCTCGCTGGTGCAACGGGCTGGTTTTTAACCGTTGGCTGGAGAAAACTGGTGAGCATGTCGATCCTTGAAAAAGTGCGAATGCACGACGCTCGACTACTTGAAGCCATGGTGACCGAGATGAACTACCTTCATCCCGGCGTGCTATCGGACGAGGACATAGCGGCGCTGGAGCGCAAAGCCGACCGAGTATTCGAGGAGCTAAAGCCTGAACTCGATGCGAGCCACAGCCGCTGAGGAGTCGCCGGCGACATCTCCGGTATGGGTGTCACTGGAGAAGCGGCTCCGCGGATTTGCGAGAAAAGCCAGGAAGCATGGCTGGGAGCGCCAGCGTGTATTGGCTGACATGAAGCGGATGTACGAGGATTTAAGGGCCAGTGACCAGTGGCTCGACGATCCAGAGGGCACCTTTGCTGACATGTATGACCGAGCTGAAGGCAGCGACTAAGTCCCAGGAACCAGGGGGTTTTTCCGGTCGCTTGGTCGATTAGGCAGTGATCACCTGCCTCGCTGCGACGGCAAGGTCAAAACCCATGTTGACGCTAAGCGTGCAGCTAGGGACGTTGAGGATCAAATTGGCGGTTCCCGTCAACGCGATCATCGGCCCCCCTGTTGATGCTGCGTTAGTACCAGTACGGGACGGGGAGCGATCCCCGTCCCCGAAAGACGGTCTAGTTGGTCGCGACCATGCCCTTAAATGTCGCCTCGTGGGACTAAGCGCCGACATAGCCGTTGAGAAGTCGCATCGCGAGGTCGTTGCCGAGAAGCGTCTTCCCGGCCGGCGTCAGGTGGCCGGTGACATCCACGAAGTTCGCATTGCTCCCCGTGTTCTGCCCCATGTCCGCATAGACATCGATGAGCGGGACCGTCAGCGACTGCGCCAACCCCGCGTAGATCGCAAGGAACGCGTCGCGCGTGGCGAATGCCGTGGTCGAGGATGCGGAGGTCGGACCCTGATACAGAATGACATCAGCCGACCCACCAGCTTTGGCCGCATTGATGAGCGTCGTCGTGTCGGTGGTGAACGAACTGCTCGCAGTGTTCGCTCCCGCGTCGTTGATAAGTAGGCTGATCAGCGCGAAATCGTGCCCCAGAGAAGCGAGGCTCGGAGTAACGAAGAACGCAGTTTCCGTGTGTGTGAAGTTCGTCACCTTCCCCGAACTCCACGAGGCATTCAGGATCGTCACACCTGGGTCGGCGCTGTTCCAGCACATCATCCCGATGATGCAAACCGGCGTCGTGGTCGTCGCCTTGAAATTGATCGTGTAGTTGCTGGCCGAGCCGCCGAGAGTGATCGGCGAGGACTTGTTGAACGCCAAGTTGCCGGCGTTGCTGAACGTGCCGAGAGCCGACCCGCCAACGTCCACCGTGAACGTGCCGGTCGCGTTGCTCGCCCAGAAGACCACGCACCGATCGACAGAGGCATTGCAGGCGAAGGAAAGCGCCGTGCCGGCCGTCGACGACACCATCACGTTCGCGCCGAAAGTCCCTCCTGGGGCGCCGAGCGACGAGACGGCCCATCCAGACCCGAGGGTGATTCTCGGATCGTATGAATTGACCGTCGTACCTGAAATGGAGGTGACGTTGTTGTCACCCATGAAGTTTTGGCGATTGACAGTGATCCCGTAGCTCGCGAGCGTGTCCAGCATCTTTTCGACGGGGCACGTGGCGCGTGCGCCGGCATAGCTGGGCGTGGTCGTCCCGCTGTACCCGGCAGCCGTGGAATCCGACAGAACAATCCCGACCGCATGGCGGGCCTTGGCTCGGACCTGCTGAAGCGCCGAGTTGAATTTCGGCAGCAGCGGGATGATGCTGCTGGCCCTTGACGGCAAGATCAAGCCCGCGTTTCCGGCCGTGGTCAGTGGTGCGAACGTCGTGACGAAGGGGTTAATGGGCCATGGCTGTCCGAAAAGAAGGCCGGTGTTTGGATCGCTCATAGCGGGTCTCTCTTTCCGACGTGCCGATGAGGTTCAGCCATCTGTCTTAAGCCCCAGTCGGGAACGTACCTTTGACCAGTGCTCCGGGCAACTGCACCGCCAGGCTGATGCGCTCTTCGACGCGAAGCTTGATGAGGTTGCGGACGAAATCGTCCTGATCTTGCGTCGCGATATCGAGCGTGGGGTCCTGCCGGTCATAGAGCGTCGCGGCGGCCGGAAAATCTCCGACCAGAAAGGTGCCAACCGCCATCGAAGTCGTTGTGACCACCGGTTTGCCCCACAAGGCGCGCACGTTCGCGTCGGCAGGGTTGCTCTTGATGTAGTTCCCGTTCGCGTTCTTCAGAAGCTCGATGACAGTCCAGTCGTCGGGGTGGAGCACGATGCCATTCGCGTCATAGTTCACATCCTCAAGCTGACCGAGCGCCAGGCGAATCACGTCGATCTTGGTGGGGCTGGCATACGTTACCGGCGAAGCGTAGGCGGTTGCCGCCGTGTAGAGGCCAAGCAGGTTCGTGCCTGATCCGGACCCCCGCAGCACCTGCTGTTCTTCGGCGAAACGGACCATGTACCGCAGCCGGTTGTCGAGGTAGCCCTGCAACTGCTGAACGTCGTCGAGGATCTGTTTCGACGCCTGCAGCCAGGTCGCGATCGTCGCCACGTTGGCCGTAACGAGTTCCATCGTGACCGTCGATTCGGGCTTGAGCGCGCCCTCGGCGACCGTTGCGGCGCCGTTGACGTTCGCCGCCTCGCGGACGTATTCGATGCTGCCCGCAGTCGTGCGCAGGGTCGGCAGAAGGTCGCGGATGGTAAGGCGCCGCTGACCGGGCAATATGATGCCGGGCTGTCGATCGGAGAAGTGCGCCGTAATTCCCGAACTCACGCTCGTCATCGCAGCCTTCGTGCCGTGCAGCGCCTCGACGGAAAGGCCGATCTTGGTCGACTTCGTGCGACCGGTCTGCACCATCTTCCAGCCTTCGTCGGCCGTGAGAAGCGTCGCCATGCCGCCGGGGTCTTCGGCGCTGCCGGCACCGCCACCGCGGCGGGCGTCGCTCTTCTGTTCAAGGTGTTGCAGGCGGGCAGCAAGCTCCGCAGTCTTCGTCTTCGCGTCCTCCGCGGCGGTCGTCGCAGAGTCGATCTTCTTCGTCGCGACCTTCGTGAAGTCGGCGAGCACGTCGTCAATGGTTTCGTTCATGGTGAGTCAGTTCCAGAGTGAGGTAGCGGCCTTGATGGCCGCGTTGATGGTGGCTTGGGGGTCGGCATCGGGCTCGAAGCCCGCGAAGCCTTGGGACGAGATGCGGGTTGCCTCTTTGCGGGTGAAGCCGAGGTCGCGCAACACGGCCTCGAATTCCCGGAGGGTCGTGGGACGGTCGGGTAGCGTTTTCACGCTATCGATGCCGGCCGCGGGGTTCATGCCGAAGGTGACGGGGCTGATTTCCCAGAGCTTCAGCGCTGTCAGTGACCGCACACCGCCCTTCGTCATCTCGGCGCCGCCGGGAAGTACGTCGTAACCGATCGACATTCCGTCCAGCGCGCCCGCCTTCATCAAAGCGTGCGCGGCGGCACCGCTCGGCGCTTCGAGCACCAATTGGCCTTCGAATGCCAGACCTTTGGAGTCCTGCGCGACTCTTGCAGTCCCGATTGGGTCGCGCATGTTGTGCTGATAGAGCACCTTCACGCGACCATCCCGGCCTGAGGCAATCTGCTTGAAGGCGCCGACCGCGATAACGTCACCGCCAAGGTCGACGTTGCCGAAGATCGAGGCATAGCCTTCAAAGCTACCCGTAGGGTCGGCCTTGAACTCGACCGGGGCGTTCTTGTGCTGCATTGCGTGGACTCCGAATAGCAAGGTCAGGCCCCTCGGAAGGGTCCCTGTTCGCTTCGGCTCGGCGTCCCGCAGAGCTTGTGAAGAGGCGCCAACAGCATCCCGCTGCTCGCAACCGTGGCGCGAGTGTAATTCATGCGGCGGATTTCTGAAAGTCGAGTCGATCGAGAACAATCTGCCCGCCGTGCGAGTCGATTGCCGTAATCTCGACGAGCGGCGCGAGTCCGCCGACTATGAAGTGCAATCCGAGTCGGAC
>CAZZWY010000081.1:2343-10721 GCA_964657785.1 uncultured Acetobacteraceae bacterium | reverse complement strand
TGATCGGCGTGCCGAGTGCCTTGTAGCGGGCGCAGACGGCGGCGGCGAATTCACCGACGTCGTCGATCCGCAAAGGCTCGGCATCGCTGCCGTTGCCGTAGTGACCGGCTTCGGCGGGGCGTGCCGAGGCCCAGGCGGGCGTGGCGACGAGGCAGTAGACGATGTCGCGCCCGGCCGCCGCGGCGGTGCCGACGAAGGCATCGAGCGCGGCCCACTGGTAGACGCCGCGCCCTGGTTCGACATCGGCCCAGTGGCAGCCCGAGCAGTCGACATTGCGCGTGATGCCGTAGGCAATGGTCGGCAGGGCGGCGTGATAGCTCATGCCGGCGAAGCGTGGCGCGACCGTCACGTCGCCCGCGAACACGTTGCTGCCGAGATCCGGCGACAGGTCGACGGCGAAGAAGTCGTCGACGGTGGTGAAGGTGAACGTCTCCTGGCTCGCCCGCATCGAGACCGCGTTCGCCGGGATCTGCCCCGGCATCGAGATGGCGCCGACACGGACGGCAGGAAGGACGACCGGCATCTCGCTCGCCTCTTTCAGATCATCTCGACCGTGAACCAGTCGAGCCGCTGCTGATCGGTG
The DNA here is from genome assembly GCA_964657785.1 of uncultured Acetobacteraceae bacterium. Taxonomy (GTDB): domain Bacteria; phylum Pseudomonadota; class Gammaproteobacteria; order Burkholderiales; family Burkholderiaceae_C; genus LMDS01. The sequence goes on along the minus strand of CAZZWY010000081.1, from coordinate 10,138 downwards.
GCATCGGCGGAGCTCGCGTTGTTCAGGGCGCCGAAGCCGAGGGTCACGGCCTGGCTGAAGTCGACCGTCGACTCGGCAAAAGCGTTGGTGCTGACGCCGAGGTCGTAGTCGTTCGGACGGATCTGGTTCACCGCCACCGAGTTCTTGTTCTGCAGCGCGACGTAGAAGACGAACGACTTCTGATTCGTGAACTGGCCGCGTGAATCGAGCAGATTGGTGAAGCTCGATGCATAGCTGCCGACGCCGTAGTAGGCCTTCACCTGCGGCGCCTTGTTGCCGATGCCGCTGCCGGGGAAGGAGTAGGCCGCGGTGATGCGCAGGGCCGATGTCGGGCCGAGCACGCCGGCGGGGATCGTGAAGCCGTCGAGGAAGACATCGGTGTTGGCCCCCATCGAGCCATCCATCTGCGCGTTGCTGAAGCGGTGGGCGAGGGTGAGCGGCGTGTTGAGCGTGACCCAGTTGCTGCCGTTGGAAAACCAGAGCGAGCCGTTGAGGCCGACGTCGGAGACGAGCAGGGCCTGACCGGCGGCGCTCGCCGCCGTGGGCCGCGCAGCCCACAGGGTCGCGGCCGGCAGGCCGCTGGCGGCGGTCGCGGGCGCGGGTGTCGGTGCGGCGGGGGCCGGACTCGGCGCGGGGCTCGCCTTGACGGGCGCCTCGGCCGCCAGGGCTTCGACCGCGCCGCCTCCACCGCAGGCCTCCAGACCGGCGGCGGTGGCGCCGATGCCGAGCAGCAGTCGGCGGCGTTGCGGGCTGGGCGCGCAGGACGTCGGGCGGGATGCGGGGGTCGGAAGTGCCATGCAGATCACTCTAGCGTCCGATTTTTTCAGGGGTGCGTCGGCGCGTGAGCCGTTCGGCCCGGGGGGCTGCGGGCGCTGCGCCATGAAGTCGTCAACGCGGTCGACTACGCTCTCCCGAACTGCGCAACCCGTCTGGCGTCCCCCATGCTCAACCTCTCGACGCAGCCCTTCACCGGGCTGCTCTTCGCCGCCACAGCGTCCGCGCTGCTGTCCGGCCCCGCCGCCGCCGCCACGAGCGGCCTGGAATTCGGTTATCGCGACCTCGGCTCGGTCGGCGGCGTCTTCGTCGGCCCCACGGCCAACGCTTCCAGCGCGCTGAATGTCGGCACCTCGTTCCTGCAGCCCGGCGGCGCGAGCGCGTTCATCTACAGCGGCGCCGGCATTCGCGACCTCGGCGGCCTCGGCGGATCGGGCAGCGGCGCCTACTACGCGAACGCGGCCGGGCAGGTCGCGGGGCAGTCCTCGGTCTCCGGCGCCTCGGCGTTCCTCTACAGCGGCGGCAGCGCGACCGCCCTCGGCACCGTCGGCGGCACCGGCAGCTACGTCACCGGCATCAACGCCTCTGGCCAAGTGACGGGCTATTCCGACACCGCCGGCAACACGAGCGAGCACGCCTTCCTCTACTCGGCCGGCCGGCTGACCGACCTGAGCACGCTCGGAGGCTCCTACAGCGCCGCGACCGGCGTGAACGCCGCGGGCCAGGTGGTGGGCAATTCGTACGTCGCCGGCGACGCCGCCAGCCACGCCTTCGTCTACAGCGCCGGCAGGATGCAGGACATCGGCACCCTCGGCGGCAGCAACAGCTTCGCCACCGCGATCAACAACTCGGGCGCGGTGATCGGCGACTCCTACCTGAGCGGCAACGCCACGAGCCATGGCTTCCTCTGGAGCGGTGGCAGCCTGCAGGATCTCGGCACGCTCGGCGGCTCGACCTCGACGGCGGTCGCACTCAACGCGAGCGGCCAGGTCGTCGGCAACGCCGCGGTCGCCGGCAACGGCGCCGAGCATGCGTTTCTCTACGCCGGAGGCGCCATGCAGGACCTCGGCACCCTCGGCGGCAGCAACAGCTTCGCGCTCGGCGTCAATTCGGCGGGCCAGGTGATCGGCGTCTCGGACATCGCCGGCAACAAGGGCCGCCACGCCTTCGTCTATGCCTACGGCAGGATGTTCGACATCGACAGCCCGATCGCCGGCCTCACCGGTTTCGTCGCCGCCGGCATCAACGACGCGATGCAGATCGTCGGCACCGCGGTGACCGCCAGCGGCCTCACGCGCGGGCTCGTCGTCACGCCGGTGCCCGAGGCAAACGGGTTGGTCATGTGGGGCGTGGGGCTGGCCGGCCTGGCGCTCGTGGCGTCGCATCGCAGGCGCCGGGGTTGACGACGGCGCCCCGGCCGATCGCCATGAACCTGGACAAGCGGGCGCTGCTCGGACCACTGTTCGCGCCCCTTTCAGCCGCGAAGCACTCGCCGGCGTCGAGGATCTTCTCGGCGTCGCTGCAACTGCCGAGCCAGCTCCTGCGGGCGCGGCGCAATCGCCCGTTCTTCGCGGTCGACTTCTCGAGTTCGCAAGGCCTGGGGGCAACGATCGCCGAAGGATTGCTGATCTGTCAGTACGCGGAAAGTCGCGGCCTCGTGCCGCGGGTGATGTCGACCAACCGCCTCTACGCGCATCGGGAGGGCGAGGACTACCTCCAGCACTATCTCGGGCCCGACGCGCCGCTGCCGGATCGCCCGCTCGTCCCGATGCGACCGGGTTACTGGAGCCTGCATCACCTGGGCATCGACCAACGCCTTTCGATCGACGCGGCGAGCCGCTTGTTCTGGAGGCACTTCGCCCCTCGAGACGTCGTCTCCCGCAAGGTCGACGCCGTCCTCGCGCAGGTGCCCGGTCGCCGTTTCGACCTCGCCGTCCACTACCGCGGGACCGACAAGGCCTTCGAAGCGCCTCGGCTCGCGTTCGACGCTTACGACACGGCGATGGTCGACCATGCCGAGGCCGGCGGCAGCCTGCAGCGCGTCTTTCTCGCGACCGATGAGCCGGGCTTCGAGGCGTTCATCCGATCGAGCTTTCCTGAGACGACGTTCACCACGTACAACCTCGCGGCACCGGCGGACTCGTCGCGCGGCCGACATTTCTCCGACATGAGCGCCGAGGCGAAGGCGACCGAAGCGCTCGTCAACATGTTCCTGCTCGCGGCCGCGCCGCTGTGCATCCGTGGCGCGTCTTATTTGTCGGCGATCAGCAAGATCATCGATCCCGCGCTGCGCACGCGGACGCTGAACCTGACGCACTACGGCTCTCCCGGATTTCCCGAGCGCGAGATCATCGAAGCCGAGGCGGCCGAGCCGCAGCGCATCGTCCGTCGCTGAGCTCGATGCGTTCGGCTCGCGGCCGAAGGTCTGCCGACAGGTTTTGCAACGGTCGTCCGCAGGCATGGAAGACGGCCGCGGCAAGGCCGTCGGCGGCGTTCTTGAAGTGGTACGGCTTCACGATTCCCAGAGCCTGGGCCGACATCGACCGCCAACGGTCCGGATCGCTGAGCAGCCCGGCGGCCGCCGCGGCCCAGCGGTCGGCGTCGAGCGGCAGCACGAAGCCGTTCTCGCCGTCGCGCACGAGTTCGCCGGCGACGCCCGCGGTCGGCGAGACGAGCACCGGCAGGCCGGCAGCGCAGGCTTCGTTCGCGACGACGCCCCAGGTGTCGCCGGTGGTCGGGAAAAGCATCACCCGGGCGCGCCGGTAGTGCTGCGGCAGTTCGGCCTGCCGGGCGAAGCCGGGAAAGGTCGTCTCGACCGATGCCGCGACGTCTTGCGCGGCCCGCCGGACCGCGCCGTCGAGCTCGCCCCCGCCCACCATCAGCAGCCTGACCGGCCGCCCGAGCCGGGCGGCGGTGCGCCGCGCCACGTCGACCGCGAAGAGCGGCAGCTTGCCGGCGGCGAAGCGCCCGCAGAAGATCAGGTCGATGTCCCGGGGCGCGGCCGGGTCGGGCACGAAGCGATCGTCGGCGGTGCAGAGGTGCGACTTGTAGAGCGCGTTGGCGGGAACGCCGTAGCGCCGGTACATCGCGAACGAGCCCTCGCTGGCGCCGACGAACGCCTGGGTGCGGGGGTACACGAGTCGCCGCACCGCGTGGTGCAGGCGACTGAGGTCGGCCTCCGACTGCAGGGTGCCGTCGGTCATCGCGATGTGCCGGGCCGCGTGCGTCCTTGCCCAGGCGAACGCCAGCAGGTGCGTCGGGTTGAAGCCGGTGGTCACCACGACATCGGGCGCAAAGCGGGCGAGCTGCGGCCACACGTCCGGGTTGGCGTGGATGAAGCGGCCACGCCACTCGACGACGCGCTCGCGCAGCGTCGCATGCGCGAACCCGAACGCCTCCAGGTCCCAGGCGCGGTTGGCCTCCCGGCCACTGCAGAAGAAGACGCACAGGTCCAGGCCCGGCGTCGCCGCGAGCGCCTGGTAGACGCCGAGGCGGTAGGGCGCGGGGATATTGGTGACGATGGCCACCCGGACCGGCGCAAGCCCGACGGCGGGCCCGAGGTCGACTCGCATCGCTCGCTCAGGCCCGGCTCATCGAAGGCCCGGCGAAGCCGACGGCCACCGCGACGTTCGGCTGCGGCCGGCGCCGCGCGTTCTCGCGCAGCCCTTGGCAGGCGAGCAGCACGACCATCAGGTGCAGGAAGGTCGACCACGACAGCAGGCCCTCGGCGCTGATCGGCGCCTCGGTGATGAAGCGCACGAGCATCAACATCAGCAGCGCCAGCACGATGCCGCGCGAGATCCAGAAGCACCGCAGCGCCGCGTGGAAGAGCACGCCGATGTAGGCGCAGAGCAGCAGCAGGCCGACGAGGCCAGCTTCGCCGAGCGTCTGCATCACCTGGTTGTGGGCATGGCCGACGTGGAACATCCGCAGCGCCGCGCGGCGTTCGGCGCCCCAGATCTCCGCGCCGTAGCCGAACGCCAGGTTGTGGCGCCAGGCGTCGAGCGTGATGTCCCAGATCCGGGTTCGCCCGGTCAGCGTGACGAGATCGGAATTGCGTTCGAGAAAGCCGCTGACGTCGAATGCCATCAGCCCGCCGATCACGATCATGACGACGCCGAGCGTGCCGACCAGCGTCAGCACGGCGCGCCGGAAGTGCTGCTCGTGCAGCCCGGCGACACTGCTCGCCCTGAGCGCCTGCGGCAGGTATTGGGCGGCGAGGATGACCGGCGCCGCGACCCAGGCGGTGCGCGACTGGGCCAGCAGCAGCACGGCCGCGGCGGTGCCGAGGTGAAGCGCCCGCAGCAGGATCCGCCTCGACGGCAGGGAGAGCTCGAACACGATCGCCAGCAGCGCGATCGGCCCGAGCGCATTGGCGTGCGAGGTGAGCCCGTAGAGCCGCCAGTCGATGCCGGGGATCAGGCCGGTGTCCGGCCGGTGCATCGAGAAGTCGGGTGCGACGACGATCGCGATCAGGCTGCCGAGCGTCACCGCCAGGGTCACCCATCGGGCCGTCTCGATCAGCGCGCCGGTGCGGCGCACCGGCAGGTAGTAGGCGGCGGTCAGCAGCGTCGGCACGTAGAGCGCCTTGTGTGTGAAGCTCGCATGATCGGAGGCGATCGCCTCGATCGCGATCGTGCCGCCGTAGAAGAGCAGCATGCCGACGAGCACCGGCCGCGCCGGGTCGGGCGCGGCCGCGGCGTGCGCGGCGACCCAGCCCCGCGCGACCTCGATGATGCAGGCGGCGATCAGCGCGAGGCTCAGCCAGCGCGAGGCCGCGAAGCCCTCGGCATAGTCCTCGTACATCGCGATCACGCCCTCCTCGATGCGCACCTCGTTCAACGTGCGCGAAGTCAGCGCGACCGACAGCAGCGCGCCGATGCCGACCACCGCGACCATCGCCAGCCCCCGGAACTCGGGGCTGAGGCGGCCGCTGAGGCGGTACTGGAGGACGCCGAGCGTCGCGACGAAGAGGCCGAGGGCGGCGACAAAGGCATAGGGCAGGAGGATGAGCGGGTTCATGATCGCAGGGTCGGGGGGTCGTTCAGGGCCGCAGCGCCGCGGGTGCACCGCCGGCCTCGGTGGCCTCGGCTGCGATCCCGCAAGGCCGGATCAACGAGGTCATGAGCCCCGCCCATTCCGCGCGGAATCGGTTCGCGCCATAGCCCTGGATCGACCGTGCCGCAGCGTCTCCCATTCCCTTGAGACGGCCTTCCTCCCGAACGACGCTCGCGAACCAGGCGCCGATCGCATCGACATGTCGGGGAACGATCCACCCATTGCAGCCGTCGACGACGAACTCCTCGACGCCGTGCAGCCGCGGCGAGGCCATCACCGGCAGGCCCGAGGCCGCGGCCTGAACCGCAGCCAGTCCGAACGACTCGTACGCCGAGGGGAACGCGAAGGCATCGCCCGCCCACAGGAAGCGCCGCACGTCGGCCTGCATGCCTGTGAAGACGATTGCGCGTCCGAGACCGCAGCGGCTGGCGAGCTTCGAGAAGACGGCGACCTCCCCGGGTTCGCCACCGATCACCAGCAAGCGCACGCGCCCTCTTACCGCGGGCTCGGCGCCCGCCAGCGCCTCGATCAAGAGTCCGAGCCCCTTGCGCGCGAAATCGCCGAGCGCCATGAAGACGATTACCAGCTCTTCTCGGCCAAAGCCGTGCGATAGGCGCTGGGCGTCGCGGTCGAAGTCGTCGGGCCGGACATGCCGGTCGACGTCGACCGGATTGGCGATGACCCGCACCTTCCCGAGGGCCGTGGGGTAGACCGAGGCGATCTCGTCCCGCAGCCCTCGGGATGGCGCCACGATGACGCGGGCCTGCGCGAAGGCGGCGGCCTCGGCCCGGGCGTTCAGGGTGTGCGTCGCCCATCGAGCGAAGCGGCGCAGGCCGGTCGCCGGGTTCCTCCGCAGGCCATCGGCCAGGTAGGCGCGATGGCAGAAGTGGGCATACGCGACGTCGCAGGCCGGCAGCTGCCCTTGCGTCGCCTGCACCACGGCCGCGCGCCCGCCGGCCCGGCGCCAGCGCGCGAGGTGCCAGCGCACCGCGAGGTGGAATACCGCGTATCGCAGGACGACAGGCCGCCACGGCGCGCGGACCTCGACGAAGTCGACCCGCGGTCGCAGCGACGCCTCGATGCGTTCCGCGAAGACCGTGACGTCGTGGTCGCGCAGCAGGCCCTCGACCTCGGCGAGGACGCAACTGCCGGCCGGGCTTTGCCGCGTCAGCGCCATGTCGACGACAACGATGCGCGGGCGACGCGACGGCGGACAGGGCTTCATGGCAGCGCGGCGACGGGGCTCGGGCTCAGGCTCGAGTCGCCGAAGGCGCCGACTTCAGCCCGAACAGGGCGACGTGGGTGGCGCCGGTGTAGAGATTGGCCTGATCGCCACGCGTGCTCGCCAGTTGCAGCGAGGCGGTTCTGGCGCGCAGGAAGGCGAGGTCGTCGAACAGCGAATAGGCGTAGGAGAGACCGTCTCCCTCGCTCAGGCGGTAGCCCTTGCCGCTCGTGCGCACCCAGTACGCGGCCTTCCAGAGCCCGAGTCGGTCGAGGCCGCGCTTGACGCGTTGGCCCACCGCGGAGCCGATCGCGAAGTGGTTCATGTCGGAGAGGAACACGCCGTGGCGCGCCACGCGCAGCATCTCGGCCAGGGCCGTCTGCGGGTGCTTGATGTGGTGCAGCACGCCGAAGGCGCAGACGAGATCGATGCTGGCATCGGTCATCGCCAGGCGCGTCGCGTCGCCGTCGACCAGTTCGTCGACCGTCAGGCCGCTCCGGTGTCCGGCCTGCCGCAGGGGGGCGGAGGGTTCGACGCCGATCACCTGCAGATCGGGTAGTTTGCGCTTCAGGTACTGCAGGCCACGGCCCGTGCCGGATCCGATGTCGAGCACCGTGCGGTAGCCGAAATGCTGGATCAGCCCGACCATCCAGGCGAGGGCACGATCGTGTTCGTCGTCGTCCCCGACATGCAGGGCGTTGTATGCGTCGGCGGTGCGGGCGTAGTAGTCGCGCTGCAGCG
>CAZZWY010000081.1:0-2333 GCA_964657785.1 uncultured Acetobacteraceae bacterium | reverse complement strand
GCGACTTCGGCGGAAGGGGTGGTCATGGGGGCGTTCCGGGAGTCGGGCCGAGGATTTCAGGCGCGCTCTCGGCGTGCCGGTCGCATGCCGCGCAACAGGCCCTGAGCGAGCACCTTGAGGTAGGGCGCGGCGAAGTAGACAGGCCACAGCCGGCCGGCATGGCGTCGGGTGAAGCGCAGCCAGGAGCGCCAGGGCAGGCCCTTTCTCGTGTGCATGTCGTGCCAGCGCACCGCGAGCGGCGCGTCGATGTCGCACCAGGTGCTGCGTTGCAGGTTGCCGCTGCAGGTGCCGTGCGTGCCGTCGCCGAGCCAGACCTGCACGCCGCACCCGGCGGCCCGCAGGGCGTAGTCAGTGTCTCCCATCGAGTGCTCGAAGGCGGCGTCGAGATTGCCGACGCGCTGTGCGGCCGCGGCGCTGACGAGCACGATGTTGCCCGCCATCGAGTCGCAACGCTGCGGCGCAGGCCCCGGCACGAGGTGCTGGGCGCGAAGCCGGCGCCAGCGGTTCGTCAGGCGTTCGCCGCCGTAGCTGACGGCACCGGTCGTCGCATCGACCGTGCTGCCGACGACGATGACCGGCGTGCCGGCGGCATGCGCGAGTTCCCGCTCGCAGCGCAGCAGCCGCGCGAGAGCATCTGGCCGCAGCAGCGTGTCGTCGTTGAGCCAGAGGTAGTGGTCGAATCCGCCCGCGAGTGCGGTCGAGAACGCGAGGTGCATGCCGCGGCACCAGTAGAGGTCGCCGCCCGCGGTGAGCACCTGCACCCAGGGGAACTCGGTACGCACGGCCTCGGCGGTGCCGTCCCGGCTGCCGTCGTCGACCAGCACTGCGTGCAGATCGACCTGCTCGATGTCGGTGCTGGCCGCAAGTGCCCGCAGACACGCGAGGGTGAGCCTGCGGCGGTCGAAGCAGGTGAGCAGGGCGCAGACGCGTGGCTTGCTCATGCCCACCCCCAACCGGCTCCGAGACCGCGGGCGGGGCGCTTCCCGCCCGCCGGTGCCGATCCCCGTTTCTCGTCGTCGGCGAGCCGCTGCCGGGTCGCGACGAAGGCGATCGCGACGCCAAGGATCGCGCTTTGAAAGTAGTCCGTGCCGTAGGGAACGTAGTACGCCGCTTGCATCAGCACCAAGACCAGCAGGAGGGCCGCGGTCTGCTCGCCGTGCCCGTTCGCGCAGAGCCGGTAGAGCCCGTTGACGGCATACACCTGGACGGCGAGGAACGCGACGATGCCGACGAGCCCCAGGTTGTAGAGTGTCTGCACGTAGTGGTTGTGCGCGAAATAGGTGATCTTGTGCTCGCCGCCGTTGAGGTGGTCCTGCACGTAACGGGTCGAATCGGATCCGAAGCTTTGCCCGACCAGTATCGAGCGCGGGGTGGCGGCCCAGAGCTGGATCAGCCCTTTCCAGTTGTCGACCCGTTCCCCGACCGAGCCCTGGACGTCCACCGCCCGCTCGGCGGCGCCACTCACCTGACCGCTCAGGCCGGAGAGCCTGTCACTGAGGGCCAGGGGCAGCGACGTGACGCTCACGATGGCAACGGCCAGCAGGAGTTGGCCGACGCGCGAGCCGTCGCGCGAACGGGCGACGAACACCGCGGCCAGGATGCCCACCAGCGTCGCGAGCCAGACCGATCGGTGCTGCAGGGCCAGGACCACGCCGAGGATCGGTGGCGAGGCGATGCGAGCCAGCAACGCGCTGCGGCTGATGCCTGCGAAGAAGAGCCCGACGACGAGTGCCTGCGCGAGGATCAGCGCTTCGTTCGACTTGATCACCCGGATGGCGCCGTCCGGGTTGTAGTTGCCCTCCGGCGGCAGAAGATCCGGGATCGGCGTGTAGTAGACGATCCATCGGTAGACGCACACGCCGATGAAGAGCAGCGACAGGCTGGCGAATGCGGTGACGACCGCCTTGACGTGGCGCGGTTCGATCCGAAAGCTCATCGCGTAGCTGCCCACGGCGACCGAATAGAAGTACGCCCGCGCCTGCACCCCCGCGCCCGCGCCGTAGTTGATCAGGCCGACGACCAAGCTGATGACGAAGGCGAGCGCATAGAGCATCCACGCGGCATGCCGGCGGGGTACGTCGCGGGCCGCCACCACCCGCAGCGCGGCGATGACGGCGATGAAGAGCAGCACGATGTCGGTGTAGTAGATGGAGATGCCGATGTGCACGCCGCCGACATCGCGGTAGAGCGTCTCGAGGGAGAACATGACACTCGTCACCGTCAGCCCGGCGGCGAAATTCCAGTAGCACACCACGCCGAGTGCCGGGATGGCGACGCCGAGCAGGAAGGCCAGCAGGTAGGGCGCGACTTGGTAGGCGGTGAAGAGTGCTGAA
>CAZZWY010000080.1:6947-10757 GCA_964657785.1 uncultured Acetobacteraceae bacterium | reverse complement strand
GGCGCGGGCGTCGAACAGATGGTGCTGCTCTCGGCGATCTGCGTGCAGAAGCCGCGGCTGGCCTTTCAGCACGCCAAGCTCGCCTTCGAGCAGGTCCTGAGGGCCTCCGGTCTCGCCTGGTCGATCGTGCGGCCGACGGCCTACTTCAAATCGCTCACCGGTCAGGTCGACCGGGTGAAGCAGGGCAAGCCCTATCTCGTCTTCGGCGACGGCACGCTCACCGCCTGCAAGCCGATCGGCGACGCCGACCTCGGCGCCTACCTCGCCGCCTGCCTCGGCCACCCGGCGCGCCGAAACAAGGTCTTGCCGATCGGCGGCCCCGGCGAGGCGATCACACCCCGGCAGCAGGGCGAGCACCTTTTCGCGCTGCTCGGGCGCCCGCCGCGCTTCACGCAGGTGCCGGTCCGGCTGCTCGACGTCGTCGTCAGCGCACTCGCCGCGGCCGGCAAGGTGGTGCCGCCCCTCGCCGCCAAGGCCGAGCTCGCACGCATCGGCCGCTACTACGCCACCGAGTCGATGCTGGTGCTCGACCCCGCGACCGGCCGTTACGACGCCGCCGCGACACCCTCCACCGGCACCGACACGCTGTTCGATTTTCAGGCGCGTCTGCTGCGGGGCGAGGCAGCGCCGGAGCGCGGCGACCACGCGGTGTTCTGAAGTCTCGAGTGAATCGTTTCCGCAGAAATTAAAGTCGGCTCGACCATTGACATCCGGTCACGCTCCCAATTAATCTTCCTTCAACGAAAAGCAGCCTTCGACAGCATCGTCGGGCCGCAGCGAGGCAAGAGCGCCTGACGGAACCGCCGTTCCGTCAGGCGCTTTTTTTGTGCCCCGTTCGCGTCGACGCAGGGGCGCCGCAGATTCAAAAACGGGAGGATGAGATGGCAGAGGCAGGTTCCGATCACGAGGTGTTGGGCAACGAGTACGAGCACGAGCCGGTACCGCTCGCGGCGCGGCGCAGCATGTTTTCCGTGTCGATGGTGTGGCTCGGGTTCCCGATGATCATCACCGGTGCGATGACCGGCTCGATCATGGTGGCCGGCATGGGCTTCAAGTCGGCCTTGATGGCGATGCTGATCGGCAATGCGCTGATGTTCGCCTACGTGGGGTCGCTCGGCATGCTGGGGACGACGCGCGGCGTCAACTTCGCGCTCGTGGCGAGCGCGGTGTTCGGCAAGAAGGGCTACATCCTGGCGTCGGGCTTGCTCTCGACGCTGCTGCTCGGCTGGTATGCGGTGCAGACGGGCATCACCGGCAACCTGATCCACACCGCGTTCGATCTCAACTACCTGACCATGACGGTGATCGCCGGCGTGCTCTATTTCGGCATCACCTTCCTCGGCATCCGCGGGCTGCACTGGATCGGCTTGATCTCGGTGCCGCTGTTCGTGGTGCTGGGCGGCTGGGTCGCGCTCGACGCCGCGGCGGGCGCCGGCTGGGACAAGGTCTTCGCGTACGCCGGCACCAAGCCCGACATGCCGATGGCGTTCGGCATCGGCCTCACGATCGTGATCACGCTCTTCGTCGACGCGGGCACGGTGACGGCGGACTTCAACCGCTGGGCCGCCGACAAGAAGAGCTCGCTGATCGCCACCTTCTGCGCCTTTCCGTTCGCCAACCTGCTGGCGATGCTGGTCGGCGGGGTCATGACGGCGGCGCTCGCGCTGCCCAACCCCCAGCCGTTCGGCCTCGACAACATGTTCGGCTACCTGCTGGCGCAGCAGAAACCGTGGCTCTCGGTCATCGCGTTCGTGTTCCTGTTCTGCAACCTCGGGTCGGTCTGCGCCCATTGCCTCTACAACTCGTCGGTGGGGTGGTCGCGCATCGGCAACGGCCGGATGCGCCTGTTCGCGGTCGGCCTCGCGGTCGTCGGCATCGTCATCGCGGCGGCCAACGTGTGGGCACTCTTCATCCCGTGGCTCTCGCTGCTCGGGATCCTCGTGCCGCCGATCGGCGCGATCATCCTGGCCGACCTCTACCACGTGCGGCCGGGCGCGGCGATCCGGGCCGACTGGCGCCCGCCTGCCTTCATCGCCTGGGTCGCCGGCTCCTTCGTCGCCTACCTCGTCGAAACCTTCGCGCCGCAGTTCTCCACCGCGATCAGCGCGTTCATCGCCGGCGGGGTGGCCTATCTCGGGCTCAGCGCGGTGATGCCGGCGGGCCGGGACCTGGCGCTCGATGCCGCAAAACGGTAGCGCCGCGCCGACGGGCGCACATGCAGGATGATTCGGGGCCTGCGGTTCGCCGCGCTTTCGAAAGACATCATCATGGGGCGATTGCTTCGCGTCTTCCGCCTTCCGGCCCTGGCGCTGGTCGGCTTGGCGGTCCTGTCCGGCGGGGCCGGCGCCGCCGACCTCGCGGGTCGCAGCCGGCCGCCCAAGGTCATCATCGACACCGACTTCAACACCATCGGTGACGATGGGCAGGTGCTCGCGATGGCCGCGCAGCTGCACGCCGTGGGGGCTCTCGATCTGCTCGGGGTGACGGTCGCCTCCGGCAACCAGTGGCTCGACCAGGGCGTCGCCGACGCGCTGAAGGCGGTCGAGCGGCTCGGCCTCGAGCGCAGCGTCGAGGTGCACACCGGCGCCGCGAACCCGCTGCTGCACGACTACAGGTCCTATCTCTACGAGCAGCGCCTCGACGGCCCGCCGATCGACTACGTCGGCGCCTTCGCCGCGCCGCCGGGGGGCGCCCTGGTGGCACCGCCCGACGGCTTCGCCGTGCGCACCCGGTCGTCGGAGGTCGACGCCGTCGACTACCTGATCGAGACGGTGCGCCGCTACCCGCACGAGGTGACGATCCTCGAGATCGCGCCGCCGACGAATCTGGCGCTCGCGATCCGCAAAGACCCGGGCATCGTGCCGCTGATCCGCCAGGTGGTGACGATGGCGGGCCAGGTCTATGCGAGCGGCAACGCCTACCTCGACAACGCCGAATTCAACTGGTGGTTCGATCCCGAGGCGACGCAGGTCGTGCTGCGGGCGGCGATCCCGCACGTCGTGATCCCGCTCGACTGCACCAACACCGTGCCGCTGACGCAAGCCGTCTACCAGCAGATCGCGCAGCACCGGCCCGCCACCGCGATCACCCGCCTCTTCGCCGACGCCTACGCGCCGTTCTTCGGCACCGGCCCGGCGCCGTACGTGCCCTACATCTTCGACACCCTCGCGCTCGCCTACCTCGTCGACCCCAGCTTCGCGACCGACGTCCGCGACCTCTGGCTCGACGTCGGCACGACCTTCGACCGCAACTACGGCAAGTCGGTGGTGTACGTCTCCGACCCGTTCCCGGCGATCGGCCTGCTGCAGCGGTCCAAGGTCGTCTTCCGGCTCGACAATGCCCGCTTCTACGCGTTCTATGTCGATCTGCTGACGCGACGGGTGCCGGTGAGGGGGGATGCGTCGCCTTGGCACTGATCTCGACACGGGGCGGGGGCGAGCCTTGACGGGCAAGGGCCCTTCATTCGCAGCAGGACCGTCGAAACGTTCGAGAATGGCCAACGTCGTCTCGCTTCGTGAAGTCACTGCGTCGACAGTGCGCGCCGTCACCGATCTTCGGGTTTCGCCGGATCAAGAGCGCTACGTCGCGAGCAATGCCGTGTCAATTGCCCAGGCTTACTTTCATCCGGAGGCTTGGTTCCGCGCCGTCTACCAGGACGACGAATTGTGCGGCTTCGTGATGCTGCGAGAGTCTGCCCTCTCGACGCTGCAAAGTGAAAGGCAAGAATTCTCTTTGTGGCGCTTCATGATTGACCATCGCTTTCAAAGAGCTGGGCTTGGACGCAAAGCGCTCTCGCTGGTCGTCGAGCTT
>CAZZWY010000080.1:0-6847 GCA_964657785.1 uncultured Acetobacteraceae bacterium | reverse complement strand
TAGATGCGCTGCACACCTCGTACGTTTCCGGCCCGATGAGCCCGGCCAGTTTCTATCTATCGTTCGGTTTCGTGCACACGGGAGAGATTAAGGCGAACGGCGAAATCGGTCTGAAGTATGAGTTCTTGAAACTCGGTCCGAACGCGTGAGACGTCGAAGTCACGACGACGGACGCTAGACCTTTCGGCCTTCGAACGTCGGCGGCCCTTCCACGACACCTGGCTCTACATCGCCGCCAGCGGCGACCTGCTCTGCATCGCCGCGATGCGCGGCATCCGTCGATGCCGCGATCAGCACCGCTGCGCCGGCTGGCTGCACGGGTGTAGAAGCGGCTGGGGAAGCACAGTGTCGCGTCTGCAAGCGATGGGAGGTTGCGTCGGGGACACGGCGTTCGTCCTTGGGGGGGCGCTTTTCCACCTCCAATCGCTCTGATTGCCTATCAAGTGCCCGGGCCGCACGCCGATGAAGGTCCCATTGCGCCCACGTTCGCCGTGTTCGAGCGCGTGGGCGAAGCCAGGATCACCATGACAGCGATAAACCATGCACTCGCGCCCAACCATCACTCCCCCGAGGGCAATCTATCGCGCCCCAAGGCACCGTGCGGCTTCTTCACGCACCATGGCCCATGGGCTCCCGGCGTGCGCCTGTTCCGCCGCCTGGACTTCCGCAGCAAGGCCCTTCTCGTCTCGGCCGTGTTCCTGGTGCCGATCGTCCTGATGCTCTGCGCCTACCTGCAGAGCGTGCAGGAAACGCTCACGACGGCCGCAATGGAGCGTGCAGGCATCGAGCTTGTGGTCCGGCTCGAACCGTTGCAGATCGAGGTGCAGCGCCAGCGGCTGAAACTCATGTCCGGCGCGACTTCGTCTGTGGACCTGGCGGCGATCGACGCGGCTCTTGCCAGCGCGCGCAGCGCGTTCGACAGCAAGCCGGGCGGCCTCGACGCGACGGCTGCATTCGCGAAAATGGCGCAGGCGCACCAGACGCTTGTCGACGTAGCCCGAGTGACCAACGACCTCCCGCACGCCGCCGCACCACTGCAGGTCTACGTCGACGCCATCAAAAGCCTTCGTCTGACCGTGCTGGACATCTCGACGCTCTCCCTCGACCCCGAGCAGGCGACCTACTATGTGATGTCCGTGACCGCGACCGTCGTGCCCGACCTGATCGAGTCGGTCTCGCGGAGCAGGGCCGTTGCAGCCATGTCGGCGCACTCGGAACAGACGCTTTCCCAGGTTCGCGAGTTGTATGCGGTGTGGTATGACGGCCAGCAGCTCATCGACGCCGTTGCCGACCAGTTGGGCCGTGCCGCGCTCCCGGAGCCGTCGGTCGCCGCGCGCCTTCCGACCGACAAGGTGGTGGCATCGACCCAGGCCTTCTACCAGGCAGCCTCTGCGCTATGGTTCGGCGAGCAGTTCCACGCCGGCATTGACGCCCTGAATGGTCCCGGCGAAGCGGCCAACGACGTTATGCGCAAGCTCACAGCGGACGGCCTTGCCGTACTCGACGAATTGCTCGCTGCCCGGGCGAGCCATGCCGCCACGGTGCGCAACGCCACGGTCGGCGTGGTCGTCCTCTCGCTGCTGACAGCGCTCTACCTGTTCCACTGCTTCTACAAAGTGATGAACGGGGGGCTGAACGAGGTCGAGCGACATCTTCGCGCGATGACCGACGGCGACCTAACGACGGCGCCCAAGCCTTGGGGTCGTGACGAAGCGGCGCGTCTCATGATGACGCTGGCGGACATGCAGCACTCCCTTCGCGGCATCGTCACCGACGTACGGGTTGCTTCCGATGGCCTTGTCCACGCGTCCAGCGAAATCGCGAACGCTTCATCGGACCTGAGCAAGCGCAGCGAGGAAGCTGCCGCCAGCCTCGAGGCGTCCGCGTCTGCAATGGAGCAGATTTCGCAGACTGTCGCGACGACGGCCGACACCACCCAACGCGCCGCTGGGATTGCCACGACGAATGCCAGCGTCGCCAGCGCCGGCGGAACCACGATCGGCGAGGTCATAGCGACCATGCGCGGCGTGCAGGCCTCGTCGGCGAAGATCTCCGACATCATCGGCTTGATCGACGGCATCGCCTTCCAGACCAACATCCTGGCGCTGAACGCGGCCGTCGAAGCCGCTCGGGCCGGCGAGCAGGGCCGCGGCTTTGCAGTGGTCGCGAGCGAGGTGAGGAGCCTTGCGCAGCGGAGCGCCGGCGCGGCCAAAGAGATCAAGAGGCTGATCGCCGACAGTTCCGGCCGCGTGGACGCGGGTGCCAAGGTCGTCGGCGAGGCGGGCGCCCAGATGGGCGAGCTTGTATCTACCGCACAGACCTTGAAGGCGTTGATGGCCGAGGTCTTGAACGGCACGGCTGAACAGAGTAGCGGCGTGCAGCTTGTCGGCGCCTCTCTGCAGAGCCTGGATCAGCAGACGCAGCAGAACGCCGCGCTCGTCGAGCAGACCGCGGCTGCCGCCAGCAGCCTCAACGACCAAGCCATCGCACTGTCGGACCGGGTCGCGCGCTTCCGGCTGCCGGTCTGAGCGAGAAGCTCACTCATCGCTTCGTCGAAGCCGGCGCCGTAGCGCCGTAGCCGCTGGAGTGGTCCGCGATTGCGTCCCAGCCGCCGTTGCCGAGCACGATGTAGACCGTGTGCGCCTTCGGAGCACTGGTCTTTCGAAAGTGCAGCCAGCAATCCAGCAATCGTCGAAATCGAAGGCGAGGTTCATGGCCTCGAGGGGGTCACCGAGCGTGATGCGCGCCTCACCATCGTGCAAGTACCTCTCCTCAGATTGCCTTGTGTGCCACGGCAACGCTCGCGCGGCTGCGACCGAGGGCTCCGCAAAGTTGCAATCTCTTCGACTTCACGGGCGGAGTATCGGCTGCAGCGGGTGCAGGCTCGCGACTGAGGTCGACCCGCCACGCCATCCGGCGTTCTGAGCGCGTTTCGTCCCCCTTATCGGGCTCAAGTCCCGGCCCCGCCCCGGAACAATGGCCGGGTGCCTGAGACCCCCCGTCCTGTCCGATGAATCCCGCGCTCGCCCAGCTTCAGGCCTGGCTCGGCCCGAACGCGAAATCGATCCGGTCGATGATGGCGCCGCTCGTCGTCGTGATGATCCTCGCGATGATGGTGCTGCCGCTGCCGCCCTTCGCGCTCGACCTGCTCTTCACCTTCAACATCGCGATGGCGCTGATGGTGATGATGGTCGCCGCCTACATGGTCAGGCCGCTCGACTTCGCGGCGTTCCCGTCGGTGATCCTGTTGACGACCTTGCTGCGGCTCTCGCTCAACGTCGCCTCCACCCGCGTCGTGCTGCTGCAGGGCCACACCGGGGCCGGCGCGGCGGGTGCGGTGATCGAATCGTTCGGGCATTTCCTGATCGGCGGCAACTTCGCGGTCGGGCTGATCGTCTTCGCGATCCTCGTCGTCATCAACTTCATCGTCGTGACGAAGGGCGCCGAGCGCATCGCCGAGGTCGGCGCGCGCTTCACGCTCGACGCGATGCCGGGCAAGCAGATGGCGATCGACGCCGACCTGAACGCCGGCCTGATCGACGACAAGGAAGCCAAGCGCCGGCGCGCCGAGGTCGGCGAGGAGGCGGAATTCTTCGGCTCGATGGACGGCGCCAGCAAGTACGTTCGCGGCGACGCGATGGCGGGCCTGCTGATCCTGTTCATCAACATCCTCGGCGGCTTCGTGATCGGCGTCGCCCAGCACGACCTGACGGCGTCGGAGGCCGCCAACAGCTACATCCTGCTCGCGGTCGGCGATGCGCTGGTCGCGCAGATTCCGGCGCTGCTGATCTCGGTCGCCGCGGCGATGGTGGTGTCGCGGGTCGGCAAGGGCAGCGACATCGGCAGCCAGATCGCGAGCCAGGTCTTCAACTCGCCGCGGGCGCTCGCGATCACCGCCGGCATCGTCGGCGCGCTCGGGCTGATCCCGGGCATGCCGAACCTTGTCTTCCTCGGGCTCGCGGCCGGTTTCGGCTATTCGGCCTGGTGGATGAAGGAGCGCGACCGCAAGGCCGCCGAGACGCCGCCGCCGCGCCCCGCGGAAGCCGCCCAGGCCAACCCCGAGGCGACCTGGGACGACCTGATGCCGGTCGACACGCTCGGCCTGGAAGTCGGCTACCGGCTGATCGCCCTCGTCGACAAGGCCCGCCAGGGCGACCTGCTGGCGCGGATCAAGGGCGTGCGGAAGAAATTCGCGCAGGACGTCGGCTTCCTGCCCCCGCCGGTGCACATCCGCGACAACCTGGAGCTGAAGCCGAGCGCCTACCGGCTCACCTTGCGCGGCGCGGTGGTGGGCGAGGGCGAGGCCTACCCCGGCATGCACCTGGCGATCAACCCGGGCGGCGCGACCACCCAGCTGATCGGCACGCGCACCATCGATCCGGCCTTCGGGCTGCCCGCGGTGTGGATCGAGGAGCGCCAGCGGGAAGCGGCGCAGATGGCCGGATTTACGGTCGTTGATTGCTCGACCGTCGTCGCGACCCATCTTTCACACTTGATGCAATTGCACGCGGCCAAGCTGCTCGGCCGCGTCGAGACCCAGCAGCTCGTCGAGCATGTCACGAAGCTGGCACCCAAACTGATCGAAGACGTGGTCCCGAAGATGGTTGGCATCGCCGCACTCCAGAAGGTTCTGCAGCTCCTGCTCGAAGAAGGCGTGCACATCCGCGACATGCGCTCGATCGTCGAGAGCCTGGCCGATTCCGCCGCCACCGTCACCGATCCGGCCGAGCTCGCCCGCCGCATCCGCATCCACCTCGCGCCGAGCATCGTGCAGCAGATCTACGGGCCGACGCGCGAACTCGAGGTCATCGCGCTCGAGCCGGAACTCGAGCGCCTCGTCACCCAGGCGCTCAATTCGCCCGGCGGCGCGGCGCTCGACCCGGGCGTCGCCGAGACCCTCGCGAACAGCGCCGCGGCGTCGGCGAAGCGCCAGGAAGACCTCGGCCACCCCGCCTGCCTGCTCGTGCCGGACCCGATTCGCGCACCGATGGCCCGGCTCCTGAAGCGCGCCGCCCCTCGGCTTCGGGTGCTGGGCCACAGCGAGATTCCCGAGACCCATTCGATCCGCATCGCATCGATCATCGGAGCGGCCTCGTGACGCCCCGACCCGAGCCGCTCGGCGCCGCTGATCGCATCCCGAGCCGCCCTGCCATTTCTGGAGCCCGCGCATGAACGTCCGCCGCTTTACCGCCCGCACCTCGCGTGACGCCCTGGTGCTGCTGCGCCAGGCCCTCGGCGAAGACGCGGTGGTGCTCTCGACCAAGCCCTGCCCCGACGGTGTCGAAGTGCTCGCGATGGCCCCGGAAGGCATGCGCCAGGTGGAGCGGATGGCCGCGGCCTCGCCGGCGGTGTCGGCGCCTGCGAGGTCCTCGCTCGCGGCGCGCGCCGCCGCCCGCGACGCCGCGCCCGCGGCCCGCCCGGTCGAGCGACCGGTCGAGGACGACGTGGCCCAGCTGTCGATGAGCACGCTGTCGTTCCAGGACTATGTGCGCGAGCGCATGCTGCGCCGTCGCCAGGCCTCGATCGCCGCCGACGCGCGGCAGGAGCCGAGCGCCGAAGCCGCGGTGCCGGCCTCGTCCGCCACGACGCACGTCAACCGGCCGGCCTCTTCCGACCGCGCCAGCGTCCTCGAGCAGCGCATGAATGAACGCCACGCGTCGCCGATCATCAGCGCTCCGGCGCTGCGCGGTGCCCCGGTGCGCGAGCCGCTGCCGCGCGAGGCGGCGCGGCCGGTCGATGCGCGGGAAGCGCCGCTGCGCGAGCCGCCGGTCCTGCGAGACGCGGTGGCCGCACCCTATGCCGAGCCGATCCACGTGCCCGGCCTCGCCGACGCGCACAGCGAAGTCCGTGCCGCCGTCCCGCGCCCGTTGCCGCCGGTCGCGGCGCCCGAGCCGCTCGTGGCGCAGCGGGCGGCGTCGCGTCGCGATCAGGACGACATGATGAGCGAGCTGCGCCAGGTCCGCGGCCTGATCGAGGAACGCTTCGGTGCCCTCGCGTTCATGGAAAAGCTCAACCGCCAGCCGGCGCAGGCCCGCCTCACGCAGCGCCTGCTCGAATGCGGCTTCTCGCCGGCCCTGATCCGAAAGCTCGGCGATTCGCTGCCGATGGACGCGGCCGACGAAGCCGTCTGGGCCGCGAACGTGCTCGAGCGCAACCTGCTGACGGCCGAGCACGAGCCGGCCCTCGAGGACCAGGGCGGGGTCTATGCGATGGTCGGCGCGACCGGCGTCGGCAAGACGACGACGACGGCGAAGATCGCCGCCGCGTTCGCGACCAAGTACGGTGCCGCGAACCTCGGCCTGATCACGCTCGACGCCTACCGGATCGGCGCCCACGAGCAGCTGCGCGCCTACGGCCGCATCCTCGGCGTGCCGGTGCACACCGCGCACGACCGGGCCTCGCTCGAGGACCTGCTCGACCTGCTCGCCGCCAAGAAGATGGTGCTGATCGACACCGCCGGCATGGCGCAGCGCGACACCCGCACCCGCGAGCTGCTCGACATGCTGAGCCACCGCTCGATCCGGAAGCTGCTCGTCGTCAACGCCGCGTCGCAGGGCGAGACGATCGAGGACGTGATGATTTCCTATCGCGCGTCGCTCTGCTGCGGCATCGTGCTCTCGAAGATGGACGAGGCGGTCAAGCTCGGCCCGGCGCTCGACGCGCTGATCCGCCACAAGCTGAAGCTGATCGGCGTGGCCAACGGCCAGCGCGTGCCGGAGGACTGGCACCGCCTCTCGGCCAATGCGCTGGTGGCGCGCGCGATGCGCGGCGGCGGCAGCAGCGCCTACAAGCTCGACGCGAGCGACGTGAGCCTGATCTTCACCGCCCCGATGCCGCCCGCCGGCAT
>CAZZWY010000079.1:0-10852 GCA_964657785.1 uncultured Acetobacteraceae bacterium | reverse complement strand
CGCGCTTCAGGTCCATCGGGTTCATGCCGGCGGCCACGTACTTCATGCCTTCGCGAACGATGGCCTGAGCGAGCACCGTGGCGGTCGTCGTGCCGTCACCGGCGATGTCGGAGGTCTTGGAAGCGACTTCCTTGACCATCTGCGCGCCCATGTTCTGAAGCTTGTCCTTCAGCTCGATTTCCTTGGCGACGGACACACCGTCCTTGGTCACGGTCGGGCCGCCGAACGAACGCTCGAGGACGACGTTGCGGCCCTTGGGACCGAGCGTGACCTTGACGGCGTTGGCGAGGATGTTCACACCCTCGACCATGCGGGCGCGGGCTTCGCCGCCGAAAATGACGTCTTTAGCTGCCATGTATTTTTCTCCTTGAGGTGGTTGGGATTACTTCTCGACGACTGCGAACAGGTCGTCTTCCTTCATCACCAGCAGTTCATCGCCATCGACCTTGACGGTCTGGCCGCTGTACTTGCCGAACAGCACGCGGTCGCCGACCTTGATGTTGAGGGCGACGAAGTCACCGCTCTTCTCGTTGCGCTTGCCCGGGCCGACGGCCAGGACTTCGCCTTGATCGGGCTTTTCGGCGGCGTTGTCGGGAATCACGATGCCGGACGCGGTCTTCGTTTCTTGTTCGAGGCGCTTGACGATCACGCGGTCGTGCAACGGGCGAAGTTTCATATGCATCTCCTGAAAGGAATGGTGAGCGGGAGTAAATAGCTTGACGTGCCGGACCGACGCGCCAGGCGGATGCCCCGGCGACGCCGGGAGCCGATCCGTTAGCACTCGATGGGAGCGAGTGCTAGCAAACGCATTATAGGCACCGAACGTGACAATTCAAGGTGCCTCGTCATGCGGATGTCGGATTCGAACCGGACCGTCCACTGTCGGCATCGAGAAGCCCGGGACAGGAGCCCGGTTTCGACCCGGCATCTCGCTTACCGCATACCCCGCCGCGTAACGCGACCCGCGCGACGGGCGGCGTCCCTGGGACGACTTCAGCCGTGCAGCCGGCTGTGTCTCGGCACGCTCGCGAGCAGGAAGTCCATCTGATCCGTCAGGATGCGGCGACCGCGCAGGATCATGTCCTCGTGCAGGTTCGGCACGTAAGGCAGGTACATCAGAGACATGTTCGCTTCTTCGGGCAGCCGGTTGCCCTTGTGGCCGTTGCACGGGCGGCAGGCGGTGATGCAGTTCATCCAGCTGTCGTGGCCGCCGCGCGAGGTCGGGATGATGTGTTCCCGGGTCAGGTCGTCGAGGTGAATGTGGTGGCCGCAGTAAGCGCACACTTGGCGGTCCCGAGCGAAGAGCTTCGGGTTCGACAGCGCGGGCGTGTGGCGCCAGGCCCGGCTGGGTACCGACCCGCGCACGGCGATGATCGGGTGCACCTCGATGCGCGACTGCAGCCCCGTGCGGCGCTGGGTGCCGCCACGCAGCACGTAGAACGTCTCGCCGAGCGTCCAGGCGATGCCGTCGCTCGCGTAAATGACAGCCGCTTCCTTCGCCGAAATCCAGGCTTGCGGACGCCCGGACACATCGAGTTGCAGAACTTCCATGAATGGCGAGCGTACTGCATGGCGCGCGATCGCTCAATAGCCGCCGCAGGCCGGCGGCGCGCGCTGCCGCTACCCGCCGTAGAGCCCCCGTTCCCGGCCCATCAACCGCGTCAATCCGAGCAGCGCGTCGACGTTGGGCGTCGCGACCCCCACGCGCCCGGCGATCTCGTGCACCGCGCCGACCAGCGCATCGAGCTCGATCGGCCGGCCGGCGAGCACGTCCTGGAGCATCGAGGTCTTGAAGCCGCCGAGCTCGCGCGTCACGGCGAGGCGGTCCTCGCCGGACTGGGCGATCGGGCAGCCGACGCGCGCGCCGACCTGCGCGGCCTCGGCCATCGTGCGCAGGACGAAGTCGCGCAGCAGCGGGTCGTCGAGGATGCGGTCGGTTCCGGCGCCGGTGAGCGCCGACACCGGGTTGATCGTCATGTTGCCCCAGAGCTTGTACCAGAGCGCGCTGCGCAGGTCGGCACTGGCTTCGGCCTCGAAACCGGCCTCCGTCAGCGCCGCGCAGACGCCGTCGACGCGCGCCGAGGTGCCTCCCGCCGGCTCGCCGACGATGAGCCGTTCGCCCATGACGTGCCGCACGACGCCGGGGGCCGGGCTGGCGCAGGCGAGGTGGACGACGCAGCCGAGCACACGCGCCAGCGGCAGCCGCTCGGCGATGCGGCCGTCGGGATCGATGCTGCGCAACGGCCGCGGATCGGGGTGCGCGAGCCCCGCCTGCAGGAACCACCACGGCACGCCATTCATCGCCGGCATGACGAGCGTGCGCGCGCCGAGCAGGGGCTGCAGCGACTCGGCCGCGGCACCGAGCGCGGGGCCCTTGAGCGCAACGATCACGAGGTCTTGCGGGCCGAGCGCGGCGGCGTCGTCGCTGGCCTCGACGCGGGTCGTGCTCGTGCCGTTGCGGCCTTCGACCCGCACGCCCTGCGCGCGAATCGCGGCCAGCGTGGCGCCGCGCGCGAGCGCGCAGACGCGATGCCCCGCGCCCGCGAGCCGCGCCGCCAGCAGTCCGCCGATCGCCCCCATGCCAACGACTGCGATCTTCATCGTGCTTCCTCCCGCTTCATAGGCTGGCCCGATCGTAGCGGCCGCCGCGCAAGACGCCGCACGCAGAAAATCGACCGCGGCAGGGCCGATTTCCGGCAAAATAGCACGGTCGTTCTATTTCTTCGCCGCGCTCGGCGATACCGACCTGGCACCCGCCCCCCGTGGACCAACCTTTCGACGAACCCGCCGCCACCGAAGCGCCCCGCGAGGCCGGCGGCGCCCTGCGCCCGCTGCTGAAGGGCCGGCAGACGCGCGCGACGATCCTCGATGCCGCGCTCGTGCTGGCGGCCCAGGTCGGCCTCGAAGGCCTCTCGATCGGTGCGCTGGCCGACGTCACGCAGATGAGCAAGTCGGGCGTGTTCGCCCACTTCGGCTCGCGCGAGGAACTGCAGATTTCGGTCGTGCGCGAATATCACCGGCGTTTCGAGGAAGAGATCTTCGCCCCGGCGATGCAGGCGCCGCGCGGCCTGCCGCGGCTGCGGGCGCTCTTCGACCGCTGGCTCAAGCGCGTCTCGGTCGAGATCGACGCCGGCTGCATCTACATCAGCGGCGCGGTCGAGTTCGACGACCGGCCCGGCCCGGTGCGCGACGCCCTCGTCGGCATGGTGCAGACCTGGCAGGACGCGCTCGAACGCGCGATCCGGATGGCGATCGAAGCCGGCCATCTGCGACCCGATAGCGACCCGCTGCAGGTGCTCTTCGAGATTCATGGCCTGATCCTCGCGCTGCACCACGACGCGCGGTTCCTGCGCCACCCCGGCGCCGATGCGCGGGCGCGGCTCGCGTTCGAGAACGTGCTGTCGCACTACGTGCTGCCGCAGCTCGATGCGGACGCCCGGTCGCCGCTCGCGTCGACGCGTTCCGCCGCGCGCCGCAAGCGTACCGGCGACGCGCTCTGACCGTTTCGTTCCCCATCTTTCTTCCAGCGTCAACCCTTCAGGAGTCCGCATGCCCCACTACCACCCCCCGCTGCGTGACATGCAGTTCGTGATGCACGAAGTGCTCGACGTCGTCGACGAACTCAGGGCCCTGCCGGCGCACGCCGACATCGACGCCGACACCATCAATGCCGTGCTCGAAGAAGGCGGCAAGTTCGCGTCCAGCGTGATCGCGCCGATCAACCTGAGCGGCGATGCCGAAGGCTGCGTGCTCGACCGCACGACCCACGAAGTCACCGCGCCGAAGGGCTTTCGCGCGGCCTACGCCCAGTACGTCGAAGGCGGCTGGCCGGCGCTGAGCTGCGACCCGGCCTTCGGCGGCCAAGGGTTGCCGCACCTCGTCAACCAGGCGTTCTTCGAGATGCTGAATTCGGCCAACCAGGCCTGGACGATGTACCCGGGGCTCTCGCACGGCGCCTACGAGGCGCTCGTCGCGCACGGCTCCGACGCGCAGAAGAAGACCTACCTGCCGAAGCTCACCAGCGGCCACTGGACCGGCACGATGTGCCTGACCGAATCGCATTGCGGCACCGATCTCGGCCTCCTGCGCACGAAGGCCGAACCGGTCGGCGACGGCACCTATCGGCTCACCGGCAACAAGATCTTCATTTCCGCCGGCGAACACGACCTGGCCGAGAACATCGTTCATCTGGTGCTGGGCCGGCTGCCCGACGCGCCGGCGGGCGCGAAGGGCATCTCGCTCTTCATCGTGCCGAAGTTCCTCGTCGACGCCGACGGGTCGCTCGGCGCGCGCAACCCGGTCTTCTGCGGCGGTCTCGAGCACAAGATGGGCATCCACGGCAACGCGACGGCGCAGATCAACCTCGAAGGCGCCGTCGGCACGCTCGTCGGCGAGGCTCACCGCGGCCTGGCGGCGATGTTCGTGATGATGAACGCGGCGCGGCTCGGCGTGGGCATGCAGTCGCTCGGCTTGACCGAAGTCGCCTACCAGAACGCCGTCGCCTACGCGAAGGACCGCCTCCAGATGCGATCGCTCTCGGGCGTGAAGTCGCCCGACAAGCCGGCCGACCCGATCATCGTGCACCCCGACGTGCGCAAGATGCTCCTGACCGCCCGTGCCTACGCCGAAGGCGGGCGGGCGCTTTCGATGTGGACGACGCTGCAGCTCGACAAGCAGCTCGCGAGCGACGACCCGCAGGTCCGCGCCGACGCGGCGGACCTCGTCGCGCTCGTCACGCCGATCGTCAAGGCCTTCCTGACCGACAACGCCTGGATCGCCACCTCGAGCTGCATGCAGGTCTTCGGCGGCCACGGCTACATCCACGAATGGGGCATGGAGCAGTTCGTGCGCGACGCGCGCATCAACATGATCTACGAGGGCACCAACACCATCCAGTCGCTCGACCTGCTCGGTCGCAAGGTGCTGGGCGACAACGGGGCGAAGCTCAAGAAGTTCGGCAAGCTGGTGGAAGCCTTCGTCGAGGACGAGGGCGTCAACGAGGACATGCTCGAGTTCGTCAACCCGCTCGCCGATCTCGGCGAGAAGGTCACCAAGCTGACGACCGAGATCGGCATGAAGGCGTTCAAGAATCCGGACGAAGTCGGCGCGGCGGCGGTCGACTACCTCCGCGTCTGCGGCCATCTCGTCTTCGCCTACTTCTGGGCTCGGATGGCAAAGGTCGCGCTCGAGAAGGTGGGCGAGGGCGATCCGTTCTACAAGGCCAAGCTGACGACCGCGCGCTTCTACTTCGCCAAGCTCCTGCCCGAGACGGCGGCGCTGATCCGCACCGCGCGGGCCGGGTCGGCGGCGCTGATGGAAATGGACGAGGCCTCGTTCTGATGCGGCGCGCGTTCGCCTCGGCGCTCATGGCGGTCGCGGGGTTCGCCCACGCGCAGATGTCGCCGGTGGGCCTCTGGAAACAGATCGACGACGAGACCCGGCTGGAACGCGCGCTGGTGCGCATCGTCGACGCCGGGGGCGTACTGTCCGGCTCGGTCGAGAAGATCCTCGACCCGGCGCGTGCGGCGATGGTCTGCGACCTCTGCCCCGGCGATCTGAAAGGCAAGCCGATGCTCGGCTTGACGATCATCCGGGGCATGACCAGGAACGCGAAGGACAAGAACCTCTGGGACGGCGGCGAGATACTCGACCCCAACAACGGCAAGACCTACAAGGCGCGCCTGACCCCGCAGGACGGCGGCAAGGCGCTCGCCGTCCGCGGCTACATCGGCACACCGCTGCTCGGCCGCACGCAAACCTGGGTTCGGGTCGAGTGACCCGGCCCACCGCTTTTCTGAGAAAGACTTCCCCATGAATCGATTCACCGTGCGCAAGGTCGCCGTGCTCGGCGCCGGCGTGATGGGCGCGCAGATCGCCGCTCATCTCGTCAACTGCAAGGTCCCGGTCGTCCTCTTCGACCTGCCGGCCCCGACCGGTCCGAAGAACGGCATCGTCACGAAGGCGATCGAGGTTCTCAAGAAACTCAAGCCCGCGCCGCTCGGCGTTCCCGAAGACGCGGCCCTGATCCAGCCCGCCAACTACGAGGAGCACCTCGATCTGCTCGCCAGCTGCGACCTCGTCATCGAGGCGATCGCCGAACGCATGGACTGGAAGCTCGATCTCTACCAGCGCATCGCGCCCGCGGTCGCGGGCCACGCGATCGTCGCGAGCAACACCTCGGGCCTGTCGATCACGAAGCTTTCCGAGGTGTTGCCGGAGGTGCTCAAGCCGCGCTTTTGCGGCATCCACTTCTTCAACCCGCCGCGCTACATGGCGCTCGTCGAGCTGATCGACACGCCGACCACCGGCGACGACGTGCTCGACCGGCTCGAGGCCTTCGTCACCACCGCGCTCGGCAAGAACGTCGTGCGGGCGATGGACACCCCCAATTTCATCGCCAACCGCGTCGGCATCGCCGGCCTGCTCGCGACGATGAAGGAAGCCGAGACCTTCGGCCTCACCTACGACGTCGTCGACGACCTCACCGGCAGGAAGCTCGGCCGGGCGAGCTCGGGCACGTTCCGCACGGCCGACGTGGTCGGGCTCGACACGATGTCGCACGTCATCAAGACGTTGCAGGACAACCTGGCTGACGACCCGTTCTTCGCGAGCTACGCGACGCCGCCGGTGCTCGCGCGGTTGATCGAGCAGGGCGCGCTCGGTCAGAAGAGCGGCGCCGGTTTCTTCAGACGAGTGGGCAAGGACATCCAGCGACTCGACCCCGCGAGCGGTGAGTACGTGGCAGGCGGCGGCAAGGCCGACGAGATCGTGACGCGAATCCTGAAGAAGCCGCCGGCCGAGCGCCTGAAGCTGCTGCACGACTCGAAGAACCCGCAGGCGCAGTTCCTCTGGGCGATCCTGCGCGACGGCTTTCACTACGCCGCCGTGCACCTCGGCGACATCGCCGAGAGCGCTCGTGACATCGATTTCGCGATGCGCTGGGGCTTCGGCATGAGCCAGGGACCGTTCGAGCTCTGGCAGGCCGCCGGCTGGACGCAGGTCGCGCAGTGGATGCGGGACGACATCGAGGCCGGCAAGGCGCTCTGCACCGCGCCGCTGCCCGACTGGGTGTTCGACGGCGCCGTCGCGCGTCAGGGCGGCGTGCACGTGGCGGAGGGTTCGTGGAGCGCCGCGCACGCGCGATGGGTCGCGCCCAGCACGTTGCCGGTCTACCGGCGCCAGGCGTTTCGCGAAACGGTCGGCAGGGGTGCGTCGGCGCTCCAGTCGGGCACCGAGGAATTCAGCAACGCCGAGGTTCGGGTGTGGACGCTCGACGGGGAGGTGCTGATCGCCAGCATCACGGCGAAGCTGCACCTGATCGGGCCGTCGGTCATCGAGGGCCTGCTGCGGGCGGTCGAGATCGCCGAGGCGAAGTACCAGGGCCTGGTGATCTGGTCGCCGGACGACGTCTTCTCGGCCGGCGCCAACCTCGAGTCGATGATGCCGATCTTCATGAAGAGCGGCGGGAAGGGCATTGCGCCCGAGGAGAAGAAGCTGCAGGACGCGATGCTGCGCATTCGCTATGCCGCCGTGCCGGTGATCTCTGCCGTCCGCGGCATGGCGCTCGGGGGCGGCTGCGAGCTGGCGATCTACTCCGCGCGGCGGGTCGCGGCGATGGAGAGCTACATGGGCCTGGTCGAAGTCGGCGTCGGGCTGATCCCGGGCGGCGGCGGGCTGACCTACATCGCGCGTCGCGCCGCCGAGATGGCCGCTGCGGGCAACGCCCACGCCGACCTCTTCAAGTTCCTCGCTGACGGCTTCACCAACGCCGCCATGGCCAAGGTGGGCACGAGCGCACTCGAGTCGAGAAAGCTCGGCTACCTCGTCGAGGGCGACGTGATCGTGCCGCACAAGGACGAGCTGCTCTTCGTCGCCTCGCAGCAGGCGAAAGCGATGTTCGAAAGCGGGTACCGGCCGCCGATGAGGTCGCCGTTCCCGGTCGCGGGCCGCAACGCCATCGCGACGATCAAGGCGCAGCTCGCCAACATGGAGGGCGGCGGCTTCATCAGCGCGCACGACTTCCACATTTCGGCGCTGATCGCCGACGTGGTGTGCGGCGGGGATGTGGATGCCGGCTCGATGGTCACCGAGGAGTACCTGATGGCGCTCGAGCGCAAGCACTTCTGCGCGCTGCTGGATCACGACAAGACGCAGGCCCGGATCATGGGGATGCTGCAGACGGGCAAGCCGGTGCGGAATTGACCCACCCCCGAAGCGGCTCGCGCCGCTCCCCCTCGAGGGGAAGGCGCCTGCGGCCCGGCAAAGCCGGTTCGGCGGCGTCCGCCTGACAAGCACCACGGAGTTCTCGATGAATCAAAAGCAAGTTCAAGACGCCTACATCGTCGCCGCCACCCGCACGCCGATCGGCCGCTCGGGGCGCGGCTTCTTCAGGAACACCCGGCCCGACGACCTGCTCGTCGCGGCGATCCGCAGCGCGCTCTCGCAGGTGCCGTCGCTCGACCCGGGGGCCATCGAGGACGCGATCGTCGGCTGCTCCTTTCCCGAGGGCGAGCAGGGCATGAACATGGCGCGCATCGCGATGGGACTGGTGACGGCGAAGCCGGTCGCGGGCGTCACCGTGAACCGCTTCTGCGCCTCCGGCCTGACGGCGATCCAGATGGCGGCCGATCGGATCCGCGTCGGCGAGGCCGACCTGATGATCGCTGGCGGCGCCGAGTCGATGAGTCTGGTGCCGATGGGCGGCAACAAGCCGTCGTTCAACCCGGAAGTCTTCGCCCGCGACGAGAACGTCGGCATCGCCTACGGCATGGGCCTGACCGCCGAGCGCGTCGCCACGCAATGGAAGGTGCGTCGGGAAGCGCAGGACGCGTTCGCGCTCGAATCGCACACCCGCGCGATGCGCGCGCAGGCGGCCGGCGACTTCGCGGGCGAGATGACGCCGATCGACATCGTCGGCCGCTTCCCCGACCTCGCCTCGGGCGAGCCGCGCGCCACGACCCGCAACGTCGCGCTCGACGAGGGCCCGCGCCCCGACACCTCGCTCGTTGGCCTCGCGAAACTGCGCCCGGTCTTCGCCGCGAAGGGCTCGGTCACTGCCGGCAACAGCTCGCAGACCAGCGACGGTGCCGGTGCGCTGATCCTCGCGAGCGAGAAGGCGGTGAAGGCGCACGGCCTCACGCCGCTCGCCCGCTTCGTGAGTTTCGCGGCGCGCGGCGTTCCCCCGGAGGTGATGGGCATCGGGCCGATCGAGGCGATCCCGGCGGCGCTGGGCTACGCCGGACTCGGGCTCGCCGACATCGACTGGGTCGAGCTGAACGAGGCTTTCGCCGCGCAGTCGATCGCGGTGATCCAGACCGTCGGCCTCGACCCGGCCAAGGTCAACCCGATGGGCGGCGCGATCGCCCTCGGCCACCCGCTGGGGGCCACCGGGGCGATCCGGGCGGCGACGGTGATTCACGCGCTGAAGCGGCACAATCTGAAGTACGGCATGGTGACGATGTGCGTCGGCACGGGCCAGGGCGCCGCCGGCATCTTCGAGCGGGTCTGACCGCCACCACCGAGCAAGGAGACGAGGATGAGCATCAAGACCGCGACCCTCAACGGCGTGGCGACCATCGAGATCGCACGCCCCGAGAAGAAGAACGCCATCACCGGCGCGATGTACCGCCAGATGGCCGACGCGCTCGACAGCGCCAAGGCCGACCCGGCTGCTCGGGCGGTGCTCCTCACCGGCCAGCCGGGCATCTTCACCTCGGGCAATGACATCGAGGATTTCATGCAGCGGCCGGCCGGCAGCGAGTCGCCGGCCTTCGTGTTCATGAAGGCGCTGATCGGCTGCGACAAGCCGGTCATCGCGGCCGTCACGGGCGCGGCGATCGGAATCGGCACGACCTTGCTGCTCCACTGCGACTTCGTCTACGTCTCCGACGAGGCGCGTCTGGCGATGCCGTTCGTGGGCCTCGGCCTGGTGCCGGAGTTCGGCTCCAGCCTGATCGTGCCGATGCTGATGGGCAACGCCCGCGCCTCGGAAAAGCTCCTGCTCGGCGACCCGTTCACCGGCGCCGACGCGGTCGACTGCGGCATCGCCAACGCGGTGCTGCCGGCCAACGAGGTCGTGAACCATGCCCGCCGCGTCGCCGAGCGCTTCAACGCGCTGCCGCCGGGTGCCGTGCGGGAGAGCAAGCAACTGCTTCGTCGCACCCGCACGCCGGCGGTGCTGGAGGCGATCGCCGCCGAGGGCGAGATCTTCGGGGCCCGCCTGCGCAGCCCGGAAGCGCAAGAGGCGTTCTCGGCGTTCTTCCAGAAGCGCAAGCCCGACTTCTCGAACTTCTGACACCCCTCGGGAGGAGCCGTCGATGACACCTGCCTCCGCCATCGGCCTGCTGGCCGCCGCGCTCGCCGGGTTCGCCGCGGGCCCTGCCGCCGCCGTCACGCTGTACGACCCGGGCCTCGGTTCGCTGCCGTCGGCGCAGGGCTGGGTGACCCAGGGACTCGGCCCCTACACGCAGTCGGTCAACGGCGGGAGCTACGTGCTCGCGACGTCGCCGAGCAACGCCACCGCCGCCGGCTCGGCACTGATGCAGCCCGTGCTGCTCGACACCGGGGCCGGCTTCACGCTCGACTTCACGCTGCAGATCGTGTCGGAGAGCCACACCGCCGCCGACCAGCGGGCCGGCTACTCGGTCATCGTGACCGGTGCGGACCCGCACGAGTCGCTCGAGATCGGTTTCTGGCAGGACGAAGTCTTCGCCTATGCGTCGGGCTTCGTCCCGGGCAGCGGGGCGTCGTTCGCGACCAGTGCGACCACCGCCTACTCGCTCGTCGTCGCGAACGACCAGTACCGCCTGCTCGGCAACGGAAGCACCTTGTTGAGCGGCGCGCTGGTCGACTA
>CAZZWY010000078.1:0-10860 GCA_964657785.1 uncultured Acetobacteraceae bacterium | reverse complement strand
CGCATCGAGGTTCAGCGCACTCGCCACCAGCGCGTGCTCGGTGAGTTCGTCGCCGGCCAGCCAGCGCACGATCCGGCCGTCGTAGAACACCGCCACCCGGTCGCAGCAGCCGATCAGCTCGGCATAGTCGGTCGAATAGAGCATCACCGCGGCGCCGTCGTCGGCGAGCTTGCGCAGCAGCGCGTAGATCTCCTGCTTGGTGCCGACGTCGATGCCGCGGGTCGGGTCGCTGAGCAGCAGCACCCGCGGCGCGTTCAGCAGCCACTTGCCGATCACCACCTTCTGCTGGTTGCCACCGGAGAGCGTGCCGACGGCGACGTGTTTGTCCGCCACCTTGATCTGCAGCCGCCGCACCATCTCGGCGACCGCCTCGCTCTCGGCCGCGGCCGACAGCACGCCGGCGTGGCTGACGCGGCCGAGGCTGGCGTAGCTCAGGTTGTCGTTGACCGACATCGGCAGCATCAGCCCGTCGGTCTTGCGGTCTTCCGGGACGAGCGCGATGCCGACCTCGGCCGACTTGGCGTGCTTCGGATTGCGGACCTTGATTGCCTCGCCACCCAGGCGAACCTCGCCGCGCACGCCGCGCAGGACGCCGAAGAGCGCCAGGAACAGCTCGCGCTGGCCCTGCCCGTCGAGGCCGCCCAGGCCGACGATCTCGCCGGGCCTGACGGCGATGTCGATGTCGTGCAGCCGGTCGCACCAACTGAGCCCGCGGGTCTCCAGCGCGGGCGTGGCAGAGACCTTCGCAGGTGCGGGGGGCTTCGGAGGATAGGCATGCTGAATGTCCCGCCCGATCATCATCTCGACGATCTGCGTGTCGCTGCGCGTGCCGGCCTCGAAGGTCGCGACGTGGCTGCCGTTGCGAAAGACGGTGCAGTCGTTCGCCAGCTCGGTGATCTCGGCCATCCGGTGCGAGATGTAGACGATCGCCATGCCCTCGTCGCGCAGTCGCTTGAGCAGCACGAAGACCTTTTGCACGTCGGCCGCGGTCAGCGCCGAGGTCGCTTCGTCGAGGATCAGCACCTTGGGCTTCCTCGCCAGGGCTTTCGCGATCTCGACCATCTGCCGGCGCGAGAGCGTCAGGCTCTCGACCGGTGCGAGCGGATGGATGTCCTCGGCGCCGGCGCGCGCCAGCGCTTCTTCGGCGATGCGGCGCTGGGCCTTGCGGTCGATCAGGCCGAAGCGCTTCGGCGGGTCGGTGATGCAGATGTTGTCGGCAACCGTCAAGCCCGGCATCAGCGACAGCTCCTGGAAGATGCAGACGATGCCACGCGCCACCGCCTCGCGCGGGTGCGCGAAGCGAAGCGCTTGGCCTTCGAGCAGGATGCGGCCGGCATCGGGCTGGACGATGCCGGTCATGACCTTGATCAGCGTTGACTTGCCGGCCCCGTTCTCACCGAGCAGCGCATGGATGCGGCCCGGCGCGGCTGCGAACTGGGCGCGCTCCAGTGCCCGAACGCCGCCGTAGCGCTTGGCGACATCGATCAGTTGCAGGATGGGCTCCACGATCGTCGGGCCTAGCTGTTCTTCTCGTCGTGGGCCATGATGTCCTTGGCCTTCAGGTTGACGCCGCAGGCCGGGAATTCATTGGTCGTGAAGAAGTTGTCGGACAGGTCGGGGAAATAGTTTTCGCCGGCCTTGAAGTCGGGGCTGCTGGTCTGCGGGATCGGCACCGAAATCATCTGCGGCATCACCTTGCCTTGCAGGGCCGCGACCGCCGCTTTCATCGAGATCGCGACCAGGCCGGGCGACTGGCCGATCGAGGCGCAGGTCAGGCCGGTCTTGGCGCCGTCGGCGCAGAGCTTGCGAAAGCCGTTCTCGTCCGCCGCGGCGACTGGAATCATCGGGTGCTTGGCGTCCATCAGCGCCCGCACCGCACCGGTCGAGCCCGCCTGGACGAACATGCCGTCGAACTTCTTGTGCACCGAGACCGCATCGGCGACCGCCTTCTGCGCCGTGCCGTCGTCCCAGTTGCCGACGACCTCGACGACCTCGAACTTGTTGCCCGGCGCATCGACGATCTTGCGGAAGCCGAGATGGCGGTCGCGGTCGACCGAGTTGCCGGCCAGGCCGCGCACTTCGAGCAAGGTGCCGGTCTTCGATTTCAGGTTCTTGAGCAGCCATTCGCCCGATTGGGTGCCGATCGCCGTCTGGTCCTCGTTGACCATCATCACCTGGTCGGTGTCGAGCACGTTGTCGAACGGCACGATGACGACACCGGCAGCGTTGGCGCGCTTGATCACCGCGGTGAACGCCGCCGGGTTGACCGCCTGCAGGATGATCGCGTCGTAGCCGGAGTTGATGAAGTTGTCCATCGCGGCGATCTGCGCCGCCACGTCGGTGCCGGTCGAGACGATCTTGAATTCCTTGATCTGCGACTGCATCTCCGGCGTCGCCGCATAGGCCTTGGCCATCTTGATCATCTGGATGCGCCAGGTGTTGCCGACGAAGCCGTTGGCGAAGGCGAAGCGGTACGGGCCCTTCTTCGCGGTCCACTGGAAGAACTTGGTATCGGCAGCCCAGGGCTTGAAGCAGCTCGGGTTCTCGCCCGGGCCGCTGACGATTTTCGGTCCGGCGGCGGAGGCCACCGACGAGGTCGCGAGCGCGACGAGCACGGCCAGAAGCTGAGTGCGGAATTTCATTTTTTTGTCTCCGGGGTGAAAGGGGTGAAGCGAGAAATCAAAAGCGCGTCAAAGCGCCGCCGGGCCGAGCCATTTCCCGTCGACCAGCCGCCAACTGCTGGCAAGCGCCCGGTCGCTGAGCGTGTCGGGCCAGAGCGCGGCAGGCAGGTCCTGGTAGCAGACGGGCCGCAGAAAACGGTCGATGGCACTCGCCCCGACGGAGGTCGTGCGGCTGTCGGAGGTGGCGGGATACGGGCCGCCGTGGACCATCGCGAAGCCGACCTCGACACCGGTCGGAAAGCCGTTCGCGAGGATCCGCCCGGCCTTGCGTTCGAGGATGCGCAGGAGCCTGCGGGCGAGGTCGTGGTCGGCCTCGTCGAGCTGCAGCGTCGCGGTCAGTTGCCCCGACAGGTGCTCGGCGACCTGCCGCATCTGCTCAGCGTTGTCGCAGCGAACCAGCAAGGCGCTCGGCCCGAAGACCTCGTCTTCGAGTGCCGGCGTCGCGAGCCACTGGGCTGCCGTCGTCTGGTGGACCACGGCGCGCGCGGCGCAGACGGCATCGGCCGGCGGCTGGCCCTGCGCCACCCGCTCGACACCCGCCTGCAGGGCCAGGTCGTGCGTGCCCTTCAGATAGGCCCGGTGGATGCCGGCGTTGAGCATCGTGCCAGCCGGCTTGGGCGCCAGGGCATCGGCGACCGCCGCGACGAAACGGTCCCAGTCGGCCCCCGCGAGACCGAAGACCAGTCCGGGATTGGTGCAGAACTGGCCGCTGCCCAGCACGAGCGAATCGACGAAGCCTTGCGCGATGCCGTCGGTGCGCGCCGCCAACGCCGCCGGCAGCATGAAGACAGGGTTGATCGAACTCATCTCGGCATAGACCGGAATCGGTTGCGGCCGCGCCTGCGCCAGCCGCAGCAGCGCCAGGCCACCGCTGCGCGAACCGGTGAAGCCGACCGCCTGGATGGCAGGATGGGTGACCAGCGCACTGCCGACGTCGTTGCCTTCACCGCCGACCATCGAGAACACGCCCGCCGGCAGGCCGCAGGCGCGCACCGCCTCGCGAATCGCCCTGCCCACCAGTTCCGAGGTGCCGGGATGCGAGGGATGCGCCTTGGCGACGACCGGGCAGCCGGCGGCCAGCGCCGAGGCGGTGTCGCCGCCGCCGACCGAGAACGCGAGCGGGAAGTTGCTGGCGCCGAACACCGCGACCGGGCCGAGGGCGATCTGGCGCAGCCGAAGGTCGGGTCGGGCGGCGGGCTTGCGTTCCGGCAAGGGCGTGTCCTGCGACAGGCGCTGCCCCTGGCCGCTGCGCAGCAGGCCGGCGAACAGGCGCAACTGGCCCGCGGTGCGGCCGCGTTCGCCCTCGAGGCGGCCTTGCGGCAAGCCGCTCTCGGCCATCGCACGTTCGATCAGCGGCGCACCGATCGCCTCGATGCCGGCGGCGATGCGTTCGAGGAACAGCGCGCGTTCCTCGGCCGTCGTGCTGCGATAGGCGTCGAAGGCGGCAGTCGCCAATTGGCAGGCGGCATCGATGTCGGCGCTGCCCGCACTGGCGAAAGCGACCGCCAGCCGTTCGCCCGACTTCGCATCGATGCCGTGAAACGTGACGCCGGTGCCGTCGCTGTCGCGATCGCCGATCAGCAAGTGACCTGTGATGTTCATTTTTTGGAGGTTCGTCAATTGGGTCAATGCGCCCAGCGCAATACCAGCGCATCGAGCCGGCGCGCGGTCTCGATCAGCAGTGCCCGGGTGTCCGGGTGCATCGTCGGGAAGGGGTGGCGCGGCGCCTCGCAGGCGATCACGCCGCCCTCTTTCATCAGCGACTTGGCCGCGAGCAGGCCGCATTGCCGGTTCTCGATGTTGATCAGCGGCAGCCAACGCTCATAGCCGGCGATCGCCTGCTCGCGGCGGCCGGCGCGGTAGTCGTCGAGGATCGGCCGGATGCCGTCGGGAAAGCCACCCCCGGTCATCGAGCCGGTCGCGCCGGCTTCGAGGTCGGGGATCAGCGTGATCGCTTCCTCACCGTCCCACGGGCCGACGACTGCCGCACCGCCGAGCCGGATCAGCTCGCGCAATTTGGCCGCGGCACCCGCGGTCTCGATCTTGAAATAGGCGAGTTGTTCGATCTCGCGCGCCATGCGGGCGAGGAACGCGGCCGACAGCACCGTGCCGCTGGCGGGCGCGTCCTGCACCATGATCGGAATGCGCAGCGCGTCGGAGACCCGGGCATAGAACTCGAAGCACTTTTCTTCCGGAACGCGGAAGGTGGCGCCGTGATAGGGCGGCATCACCATCACCATCGCCGCGCCCTGATCCTGCGCGCGCCGGCTGCGTTCGGCGCAGACCTTCGAGCTGAAATGGGTCGTCGTGACGATCACCGGGACGCGGCCGGCGACGTGGTCGAGCACGGCCCTCGTCAGCAGTTCCCGTTCGTCGTCGGCGAGCAGGAATTGCTCGGAGAAGTTGGCGAGGATGCACAGGCCGTCAGAGCCCGCGTCGATCATGAAATCGAGGCAGCGCTTCTGGCTTGCGAGGTCCAGTTCACCGGCCTCGGTGAAGGTCGTCGGCACGACGGGGAACAGGCCCTGGAGGACCGGAGAGGGGGTGGTCATGATGGGGTCAGATTGCGTAGAGGGCCAACGGTCGTCAGGTCACGACGCTGATCTGCCAGGGCACGAATTCGTTCTGGCCGTAGCCGTGCTGCTCGCTGCGCGAATGCTGGCCGGAGGCGGTCGCGAGCAGCAACTGGAAAAGTTCGGCGCCGAGGGCGGAAATCGTTTTCGTGCCGTCGAGCACCTCGCCGCAATTCAGGTCCATGTCGTCGGACTGCCGCTGCATCAGCGCCGAATTGGTCGCGAGCTTGACCGAAGGCGCCGGCGCGCAGCCGTAGGCCGAGCCGCGGCCGGTGGTGAAGCAGATCAGGTTCGCGCCGCCCGCCACCTGGCCGGTCGCCGAGATCGGGTCGTAGCCGGGCGTGTCCATGAACACCAGGCCGCGCGCCCTGACCGGCTGGGCGTATTCATAGACTTCGTTGAGGTTGGTCGAGCCGCCTTTGGCGATGCCGCCGAGCGACTTCTCGAGCACGGTCGTGAGACCGCCCGCCTTGTTGCCGGCCGACGGGTTGTTGTTCATCTGCGCGCCGTTGCGGCCGCAGTAGTCCTCCCACCAATGGATGCGGTCGACGAGCTTCTGGCCGACCTCGGGCGTGCGGGCGCGGCGGGTCAGCAGGTGTTCGGCGCCGTAGATTTCCGGCGTCTCCGACAGGATCGCGGTGCCGCCGTGGGCGACCAGCAGATCGACCGCGGCGCCGAGCACCGGGTTCGCCGAGATGCCCGAATAGCCGTCGGAGCCGCCGCATTGCAGGCCGATGGTCAGGTGACTCGCCGGCAGCGTCTGGCGCCGGACCTCGTTGGCCTTGGGCAGCATCTCGGTGATCAGCTCGATGCCTTTGGCGATGGTCTTGGTCGTGCCGCCCGTGTCCTGGATCGTGAAGGAGCGTAGGCTGGCGCTTTCCTGCAGGCCCTGGGTCGCGAGCAACCTCGCGATCTGGTTGGTTTCGCACCCGAGGCCGATCACCAGCACGCTGGCGAAATTCGGGTGGCAGGCATAGCCGCCGAGGGTTCGCTGCAAAATGGCCAGGCCTTCACCGTCGGGGTCGACCGCGCAGCCCGAACCGTGGGTCAGCGCGACCACCCCGTCGACGTTGGCGAAGTCGCGCAAGGCCTCGGGATGGATGTCGCGCCGGAAGTGGTCGGCGATCGCGCGGGCGACGGTCGCCGAGCAATTGACCGAGGTCAGGATGCCGATGTAGTTGCGGGTCGCGACCCGGCCGTCGGCGCGCAGGATGCCCTTGAACGTCGCGGGCGCCGTCGATTGCGGACTCGGGTGGGCTTCCTGGCTGAACGCATAGTCGCGGACGAATTCGCCCATCGCCAGGTTGTGGGTGTGCACATGCTGCCCGGGCCGGATCGGCTGGCTGGCGAAGCCGATGATCTGGCCGTAACGCCTGACCGCTTGGCCGGTTTCGACGGCCCGGGTCGCCATCTTGTGGCCGGGCGGGACCAGCCCGACGACCGTCACGCCTTCGCTCTCGATCCGGGCGCCGGCAACCAGTTGGTCAAGCGAGATGACGACGTCGTCGACCGGATTGAGACGAATGATCCGCGGCCCGCGGCCGGGTTCGGTCTGCATGGCTCGCTCTTCGGTGGGAGTCAGCATCAGCGAACGGCTCCGGCGGTATCGGCATTCATGGCGAGGCAATGCAATGGACAGGAATTGAAAGGAAAAGAGCGGTGAAAGGGGAAGGGAAAACAGAAGCTTCGTTGACGATGCATGAACTTAATGTATGACTATTGTCGGCAACAGTCATCATGGTTTTCCCGCGGTCGATTCGAATCGCTTGGAAGCCCATTCCCGATCGCCGACAATGGCTCATCGGCCGTCGTTTTTTCCGCCGCTCTCGATCGGATTGCGACGACCCGGCGCCGCAACTGTCCGAGAGGGAATCGATGGCGTTTGACGAGGGTTTGCTGGAGGCGGGGCTCAAGTCGGCAGCGGCTGCCGACAGCCGCAAGGCGCCGCTCTACACCTTGATCACCGAGGTCCTGCGGCGGGCGATCGTCCAGGGCTCGATCGAAGCGGGCGCGGTGATCCTCGAAGGCCCGGTGGCAGAGATCCTCCGTTCGACGCGGACGCCGGTGCGGCAGGCCCTGCTCGAACTGGAAGAGGAAGGGCTCGTCAGCCGCTTCGAGGGCCGCGGCTACGTCGCGGGGCCGGCCGGCACCCTGCCCCGCCGGGTCGTGCTCGACGCCACCATGCTCGGCATCCACGGCGAGGCCGAGCCGGTGAAAAAAACACTTGGCTGGAAGGCGATCTACGAAGAGGTCGAGCGCGATGTCGTGCACCTGTCGATCTTCGATCGCTACCGCATCAACGAGATCGAGCTCGCCCGCCACTTCGGCGTCGGCCGCATGGTCGCGCGCGACGTGCTGGTTCGGCTGGAGAGCCTCGGCCTGCTCGAAAAAGACGAACGCCAGCGCTGGAGTGTCATCCCGCTCGATGCCGATCGGATCAACCGGCTCTACGAGCTGCGCTGGCTGCTGGAGCCGGTCGCGCTGCGAAGCTCGGCCGGCCTGATCGCTGCGCCCGAGCTTGCCGCGATCACCACCGATCTGTCGAGGGCGATGAAGGCCTATCCGGCGGTGACGCGGGCGCAGATGGACCGGCTCGAGCACGACCTGCACGTCAGCTTGTTGGCACGCTGCCCCAACACCGAATTGCTGCAGAGCCTGCAGCGCACCCGCTGCATCCTGACACTCAGCAAGCACGTGCTCGGCGCGTCGACGCCGATGCCGACACGCGACCCGTTCATGTCGGAACACCGGGAGGTATTGACGGCGGTCGCGCAGCGCGACGTCGCGGGCGCCGAAGCGCTGCTGCGAACGCACCTCGAGAATTCGTGCCCCAAGGTCACCCGGCGGGTCGCGCTGGTGCGAACGACCTATGCCATGCCGAAGACGGCCTACGCAAACGCCCGCTGAGCGGTCGGGCCCCGAACGGACGTCGAGCGACCGGCCTTCGCCATGCCGACCCGGACACGGGCGGCCGGCGCTCAGCGTGAGAGTGACTTCTGCAACGTCATGCCGTAGCGCTCTGCGGCGCGGCGGATTTCCTCTGCCAGGCAAACGAGTGGGCGACGCGCGAGCGGCAGCTTCCGCGGGCAGCGCCGCTGCGACCCCGACGGCAGCTGCGTTCGCCACGAGATGGGCTTCGCGGTAACGAACGAACGACCTGGTCTTGCGACGAGCGCACGAAGTACTTCAACGACACCGTGGAGCGCCGGATCCACGCGTTCGATGTCGACGTGTCGAGCGGTGCACTGTCGAACCAGCGCGAATGGCTGAGGTTCTCTGACGACGACGGGGTTCCGGATGGCATGACGACCGACGCCGCCGGTCGTCTCTGGCTCGCCCACTGGGGCGGCGCCTGCGTGAGCGCGCTTCGGTTTAGCGGCCGAGCAACTCGCCGTGCAGCCGTTGGCAGGCGGCCTGTTCGCAATCGGGCTCGACGCACAAGGCTTGCCGGCATCGATGTTCGGCGGATGAGTCGGGTCTAGACTGATGCGGGCCCGGCGTGCAGCACTTCGCTCAAGTCCACGCGCGTTTCCTTCAGCTGCACCAGGGTCGCCTGCTGCGCGGCGAGCGGGTCGCGGTTCAGCAGCGCGGTCAGGATCGCCTTGTGCCGCGGCAGCGACAGCGCATGCGTGTTCGGGTGCAGGCTGCTGAGCTTGATCGACTCGCGCAGCGCGAGCGACAGCATGTTGCCGATGTAGGCGAGCAGGTCATTGTTGGTCGCCTCGGCGATGCGGCGGTGGAACGCGAGGTCGGGTTCCAGCAGTTGCTCCGTCGTGCGCGCCGCCTCCATGCCGGCATAGGCTTCGGCGATGCCCTTCAGTGCCGCATCGCTGGCGACCTTTGCCGCCAGTGCGGCGGCGGCCGGCTCGAACACGCGGCGCGCCGTCAACAGCGTCTCGACAAAGGCCGGCGGTGGCTGGGTCTGGATCAGCCAGTAGAGCACGTCGGGGTCGAGCAGGTGCCACTCGTTGCGCGGCCGCACCGTCGCACCGGCGCGCTGGCGCGACTGCACCAGCCCCTTCGCGACGAGCACGCGCGTCGCCTCGCGCAGCACGGGACGGCTGACGTCGTAGTCGGCCAGCAGCGCGGCCTCGGCGGGAAGCCTGCAGCCCGGCTTGAACTCGCCGGCGACGATGCGCATGCCCAGATCGTGCACGATGCGCGCATGCATGCTCTTGCGCTCCGGCGGATGCCGGTAGTCGCGGTGGCCTTGGGCTGCATTCATCGCGCCCCTCAGCTCTTGCGCTTGTTGTAGACGTCGACGAACACCGCGGCCAGCAGCACCAGCCCCTTGATGACCTGCTGGTAGTCGATGCCGATGCCGAGGATCGACATGCCGTTGTTCATCACACCCATGACGAAGGCGCCGATCACCGCGCCGAGCACCTTGCCAACGCCGCCGGAGGCCGAGGCGCCGCCGATGAAGCAGGCCGCGATCACGTCGAGCTCGAAGCCGGTGCCGGCCTTCGGCGTGGCGGTGTTCAGCCGCGCCGCGAACACGAGGCCGGCCACCGCGGCGAGCACGCCCATGTTGACGAAGGTATAGAACGACAGCCACTGCGTCTTCACGCCCGACAGCCGCGCCGCCTTCTCGTTGCCGCCGAGCGCGTAGATGCGCCGGCCGATGGTGGTGCGCGTGGTCGCGAAGTCGTAGAACAG
Organism: uncultured Acetobacteraceae bacterium; assembly: GCA_964657785.1. Classification (GTDB taxonomy): domain Bacteria; phylum Pseudomonadota; class Gammaproteobacteria; order Burkholderiales; family Burkholderiaceae_C; genus LMDS01. The sequence goes on along the minus strand of CAZZWY010000078.1, from coordinate 947 downwards.
CATCAGCAGCGTCATGATGATCAGCACGTTGGGCAGGCCCCTGTACGACGCGAGCTTCCAGCTGAACGCGACGATGATCGCGACGAAGACCAGGTTCTTCGCGACGAAGAAGGGATAGGGTTCGGCGGCCATGTCGTGACGCGTCTGGTTGGCGCGCTCACGCAGCTTGGCCGCGATCAACGCGGACGCAACAAGAATGCCAGCGAGCAGCGAGGTGGTGCGCAGCGTCTCGCCGCTCAGCCAGTCGGGGATGAAGCCCGAGCTCAGCAACTGAAAGCCGGCAGGGAACGGCCCGACCGACTGGCCCTGCAGCAACGCCAGGCTCAGCCCCTTGAACACCAGCATGCCCGCCAGCGTGACAATGAACGACGGGATCCGGAAGAACGCGACGAACCAGCCCTGCGCCGCGCCGATCAAGGCGCCGGCGACGAGGCAGGCCAGCGTGGCCGGCACGAAGTGCCACTCGAACTGCACCATCAGCACCGCCGCAAGCGCACCGACGAAGCCCACCACCGAGCCCACCGACAGGTCGATGTGGCCGGCCACGATGACCAGCAGCATGCCGAGTGCCATGATCACGATGTAGCTGTTCTGCAGCACCAGGTTGGTCAGGTTCAGCGGCTGCAGCAGCGTGCCATCGGTCATGTACTGGAAGAAGCCCATGATCACGACCAGCGAGATCAACATGCCGTACTCGCGCAGGTTGTTCTTCAAAAACCCGGCATGCGGGTGGGCAGTGGCGGCCGGCTCGGCCATCACGCGGCTCCCGCGGTGACGATGGAACGCATGATCTTCTCCTGCGAGGCCTCGGCGCGGTCGAACTCGCCGACGAAGCGCCCTTCGTTCATGACATAGATGCGGTCGCACAGGCCGAGCAGCTCGGGCATCTCCGACGAGATCATCACGACGCACTTGCCTGCCGCTGCGAGTTGAGCCATCAGCGTGTA
>CAZZWY010000077.1:0-10905 GCA_964657785.1 uncultured Acetobacteraceae bacterium | reverse complement strand
CGACGCCGCGCGCGGCGTGCTGACAGATTGCGAGGCCGCCGACGAGAGCCGGGTCAGGTCGTCGACGTTCTTGGCGAGCTCCGCGACCCGTGCGTCGGCCGCCTTCTTCTCGCGATCCTGCGAGACGCGTTGCTCGTCGGCCGACTTGCCGACGGCGCCCCCCTTGCTGAGGGTGAGCCGATCCGGCGCCGGCGCGGCGCCCTGCTGACGGTCGGTGACCGACGCATCGACCTTGCCGCTCGACTGGCGGTTCGTTCCTTCGGTGCGTGCCGTCGGCACGGCCCCCGCGAGACGCTGGCGATAGGCCCCGAAATCGGCGCTCTGGGCCTGGATCACCCGGTGCGCCTCGGGATTCGGGACGCCCCGGGCCGACTCGGCGCTCGGGACCGACAGCACGACACCCGTCTTCAACAGGTTCATGTTGTTGTCGATGAACGCGTCGGGGTTGCTCCGGTACAGCGCGACGAGCATCTGATCGAGCGACACGCCGGGCGGTTGAGTCCGCGCGGCGATGCGCGAGAGCGAATCGCCAGCGTGGACTCGGTAGTTCTCCCCTTCGGCGGCGGCGGCCGCGCCACGCGCGACGCGTGGCGTCGGCGCGACCAGAGCCGGCTCCGCCGGCGGCGGGCGCGGACGCGAGCGACGCTCGAGTGCCGGCGCCGGGGGGATGGGCTCGGCCGGCGGCACCGGCGCCGCGGCGATGATGGTGCTCGTCGATGGCGCGGCCGCGTTCGTCTGCGGCGGGGTCGCGGCGCGTGCGGTCGGCGGCGGATCGAAGAGCAGCGTGTATTCGCGAACCAGCCGTCCTGTCGTCCAGTTCAACTCGAGGATCACGTCGACGAACGGCTCCTGGACGCCGCGGTCGCTGCTGATCCGGAGATAGGGCCGGCCGTCAGGGCGCCGCTGCAGCGTCACTTCGGAATTTGCCAGCACCGAGTTGTAGTCGACCCCCGCCGAACGATAGGCGTCCGGCTGGGCGATCCGGACCCGCAGGTTCGACGCCTCTTCCGACGTGAGACTCGTGATGTCGATTTCGGCGCGGAGACTTTCGCCGAGGGCCGACTGAACCTGCAACCGGCCGAGGCCGAGCGCCCATGCCCCAGGCATCGCCAGACACAGCGCGGCCGCAGCCACACCGGTCAGGGCGAACCGCCCGCCGAGCGTCGGAATTCTTTTCAAGGCGTCTCCCCCAAGTGAACTGGCACCTCGTGTGCTGTCCGGACGAGCGACGGAATGAGGAACGATGCCGAACGCGCGTCGTGACCCGCACTCCAACCGAGTCGTCGGTAAACCTGAATTTACATCAGCAGCAATGGGATAGGCGCACAAGTTCATGCGTCACCCGATGTCCGACCCTCCCCGCGAGCGTGAAATATCCCCGCTGGAAGAGGGGGTCAGCGGGTGACGGCGCCGGGCGGCGCTCCCGATGCAGGGTGCGAAGCCTCTCATTCCTCGAGCAGGATGCGCAACATGCGGCGCAGCGGTTCGGCGGCTCCCCAGAGGAGCTGGTCCCCGATGGTGAAGGCGCCGAGGTAGGTCGGGCCCATCGCCATCTTGCGAAGCCGCCCGACCGGGATCGTCATCGTGCCGGTCACGCTCACCGGCGTCAGCTGATGCACGGTCGCGTCACGCTCGTTCGGCACGACCTTCACCCAGGCGTTGTCGGCCGCGATCATGGCCTCGATATCGGCCAGCGACACGTCGCGGTTGAGCTTGAAGAGCAGCGACTGGCTGTGGCAGCGCATCGCGCCGACGCGCACGCAGAACCCGTCCACCGGCACCGCCGGCGTGTCGAAGCCGGCGCCCCGGCCCAGAATCTTGTTGGTCTCGACGTTGCCTTTCCACTCTTCCTTGCTGACGCCGTTGCCGAGGTCCTTGTCGATCCAGGGAATCAGGCTGCCACCGAGCGGCACGCCGAAATTCGCGGTCTCGGCCTCGCCGAGCGAGCGCTGGCGGGCGGCGAACCGGCGGTCGATCTCGAGGATTGCGCTCTTCGGATCGTCGAGCAGCGACCGCACCTCGGCATTGAGCGTGCCGTACTGCGTCAGCAGCTCCCGCATGTGCGCTGCGCCGCCCCCCGAGGCGGCCTGGTAGGTGGAGGTGTTCATCCACTCGACGAGGCCTGCCTTGAAGAGCGCGCCGACGCCCATCAACATGCAGCTCACGGTGCAGTTGCCGCCGATCCAGTCGCGGCCGCCGCGGGCGAGCGCGGCACGGATGACGGGGAGGTTGACCGGGTCGAGCACGATGACGGCGTCTTCCTGCATCCGCAACGTCGACGCCGCGTCGATCCAGTGCCCTTTCCAGCCGGCCGCACGCAGGCGGGGGTAGACGTCGGCGGTGTAGTCGCCACCCTGCGCCGTGACGACGACGTCGCAGCGCTTGAGCGAATCGATGTCGTAGGCGTCGTGCAGCCGCGTCTCGTTCTTCGCCTGCATCGGCGCCGGGCCGCCTGCATTGCTGGTGCTGAAAAAGCGCGGCTCGATGAGCTCGAAGTCGCCCTCTTCCTGCATGCGGTCCAGCAGCACCGAGCCCACCATGCCGCGCCAGCCCACCAGCCCCGTCAATCTCGTCGTCGTCATCGTCATCGCCTTGTCGTTCACCCCTTGCGGAATCGTTCGCTGGATCTCGGCGCGACACGCCGCACCGTCCTCGAGCGCGGTGCGCGGCCGAGCGCCAGCGCAGTCTGGGCTCAGCCTCGCGCGGGCAGCCGGCCCTGCCTCAACACCGCGACCACCGCATCGCCCATTTCGCGCGTGCCGACCACCGCCCCGCCTGCCGGCGCGATGTCGGCCGTGCGCAGGCCCGACGCGAGCACCTCGCTCACGGCCGCCTCGATCCGGTCCGCGGCTTCCGGCTGGCCGAGCGAGAAGCGCAGCATCATCGCCGCGGAGAGAATTGTAGCCAGCGGGTTCGCCAGATTGCGCCCGGCGATGTCGGGCGCGCTGCCGTGGCTCGGCTCGTAGAGGCCTTTTCCGCTCACGTCCAGCGACGCCGACGGCAGCATGCCGATCGAGCCGGTCAGCATCGCGGCTTCGTCCGAGAGGATGTCGCCGAACAGGTTACCCGTCACCACCACGTCGAACTTCTTCGGCGCCTTCACCAGTTGCATCGCGGCGTTGTCGACGTACATGTGGTCGAGCTCGACGTCGGGATAGTCGCGGTGAACGTCGGTAACCACGTCGCGCCAGAACTGCGACGTCTCGAGGACGTTCGCCTTGTCGACGCTCGTGAGCCGCCGCTGCCGCTGCCGCGCCGCACGGAACGCGACGTGCGCGATCCGCTCGACCTCGGGGCGGGCGTAGCGCATCGTGTCGAAGCCCTCCGGCGCGCCTTGCCACGGGCCGTCCGGCGCGTCGCGGCGGCCGCGCGGCTGGCCGAAATAGACGTCGCCGGTCAGCTCGCGGATGATGAGGACGTCGAGCCCGGCGACCAGCTCGGGCTTCAGGCTCGACGCGTCGGTGAGCGGTGCGTGGCAGATCGCGGGCCGGAAGTTGGCGAAGAGCCCGAGGGCCCGGCGCAGCCCGAGGATCGCCTGCTCGGGGCGCAGCGACCGCTCGAGGGTGTCGTACTTCCAGTCGCCGACGGCGCCGAAGAGGACGGCGTCGGCCGCCTGCGCGAGTCGCAGCGTCGAGTCGGGCAGCGGATGACCGTGCGCCTCGTACGCGGCGCCGCCGACCAGCGCCGCCTCGGTCTCGAAGCGAAGATCGAGCGCGCCGAGCACGCGCTCGGCCTGCGCCATGATCTCGGTGCCGATGCCGTCACCGGCCAGGATTGCAATCTTCACGAATCGTCTCCTCGAAGACAGGGGTCACGTCCACTTACAGACTGTTCGCCAGCCAGGGCTTGGCGAGCAGCCGTTCGGCCTCGAAGGCCCGGATTTTCTCGGCATGACGCAGGGTCAGGCCGATGTCGTCGAATCCGCCGAGCAGGCAGTACTTGCGAAACGGTTCGACCTCGAAGGGGATCGCGGTGCCATCCGGCTTGCGGACGAGTTGCGCCTCCAGATCGATCGTGAGCGAGTAGCCGACGAAGGCGAACGCCTCGTCGAACAGGCGCGCCACTTCGTGCTCCGGCAGGCGGATCGGCAGCAGACCGTTCTTGAAGCAGTTGTTGTAGAAGATGTCGGCGAAGCTCGGGGCGATGAGGGCGCGGAAGCCGAACTGATCGAGCGCCCACGGCGCGTGCTCGCGCGACGAGCCGCAGCCGAAGTTCTTGCGCGCCAGCAGCACCGAGGCACCCCGGTAGCGCGACTGGTTCAGCACGAAATCAGGATTCGGACGGCGCGACGCGGGATCCTGCCCCGGCTCGCCGGGATCCAGATAGCGCCAGGCGTCGAACAGATTGGGGCCGAAACCGGAGCGCTTGATCGACTTCAGGAACTGCTTCGGGATGATCGCGTCGGTGTCGACGTTCTCCCGGTCCATCGGCGCGACGAGGCCGGTATGAAGACGAAACGGGTTCATGGCTTCGGTGCCTTTCAGGGAGGAGCAGAAGATCGGGCGCTCGTCGCCAGCCAATGCAGGGCGTCGATGCCTTCGGTGCCGAAGACAGCGCGCGAGGCCGCTCGATCGGCGACCCGCCGCAGGTAGGCGCCGAGGGCCGGCAAGCTGGCGGCGGGACGGACGAAGCGACGGGTCCAGCCACCGAGCATCAAGAGATAGGGATCGATCGCGCTGTACCGGTCACCCAGGAACCACGGGCCCGGACTCGACCCGAGCTGCGCCTCCAGAATGTCGAGCAGTGCTCCCACGCGCTGCTGCGACGCCGCCTTGACCTGGCGCGCCCCGTCGGCGTTTCCGGCCTCGACGAGTCGCTCCGGATAGAAGTACGGAATGAGCTGCGCGTGCAAGGTCGACGACGACCAGACCAGCCATTTGTAGAACTCGCTCCGCACGCCGCCGCCCAGAGGCATCTGCAGCGCCGGCGGCGCGTACCGATCGGTCAGGTGCAGCAGGATCGCCGCGGTCTCGAAGACGATGGCCTCGCCGTCGACGAGCACCGGGATCAGGCCGTTCGGATTGAGCGCCAGGTACCGGGCCGAGCGTTGCGCCTCGACACTGCGGTCGACGAGCGCCAGCGTGTACGGCACGCCGAGCTCGGCGAGCCACAGATGTGGCGCCAGGCTCGCGTCGGTCGGCGAATAATGCAGGACGATCGCCATCAGGCTCGCGCCTCCCCGCGTTCAGGCCAGGCGTCGCACGTCGACGAAGTGCCCTTCGATCGCCGCCGCTGCCGCCATCGCCGGGCTCACGAGGTGCGTCCGGCCACCCGCGCCCTGGCGCCCTTCGAAATTGCGATTGCTGGTCGACGCGCACCGCTCACCCGGCTCGAGCCGGTCGGCGTTCATCGCCAGGCACATCGAGCAACCGGGCTCGCGCCATTCGAAGCCGGCGGCCTTGAAGATGCGATCGAGCCCCTCGCGCTCGGCCTGCGCCTTCACGAGGCCCGAGCCGGGAACGACCATCGCCAGCTTGACGTTCGACGCCACCCGGCTGCCGAGCCGCGTGACCACCGCGGCCGCGTCGCGCAGGTCCTCGATGCGCGAGTTGGTGCAGGAGCCGATGAAGACTTTGTCGATCAGGATGTCGGCGATCGGCTTGTTCGGCTCGAGCGACATGTACTCGAGCGCCCGGGTGATCGCGTCGCGGCGCGCGGGGTCCTTCTCCCGGTCGGGGTCGGGGACGCGGTCGTCGATGCCGAGCACCATCTCGGGCGAGGTGCCCCAGGTGACCTGCGGGCGCAAGGTCGAGGCGTCGAGGACGACTTCGGTGTCGAATCGGGCGCCCGGATCGGTATGCAGCGTCGACCAGTAGCGCACTGCCTGCTCCCACTCGAGGCCCGCCGGGGAGAACGGACGGCCCTTGACGTAGGTGAGCGTGGTCTCGTCGACGCCGATCAGGCCGGCGCGGGCGCCCGCTTCGATCGCCATGTTGCAGACCGTCATCCGGCCTTCCATGCTGAGCGCACGGATCGCCGGGCCGGCGAATTCGATCGTGTAGCCGGTGCCGCCGGCCGTGCCGATCTGGCCGATGACCGCCAGCACGATGTCCTTGGCGCTGCAGCCCCGCGGCAGCCGACCCTCGACCCGCACCCGCATGTTCTTCGCCTTGCGCGTCAGAAGCGTCTGCGTGGCCAGCACGTGCTCGACCTCGCTGGTGCCGATGCCGTGCGCCAGCGCGCCGAAGGCGCCGTGGGTGGAGGTGTGCGAATCGCCGCAGACGACGGTCATGCCCGGCAGCGTCGCCCCCTGCTCCGGCCCGATCACATGGACGATTCCCTGGCGCAGATCGTTCATCTTGAACTGCGTAATGCCGAGACGGTCGCAGTTCGCGTCGAGGGTATCGACCTGCAGACGGGAGACCGGGTCCGCGATACCGCGCGACCGGTCGGTCGTCGGCACGTTGTGGTCGCTGACCGCCAGGTTCGCCGACAGCCGCCAGACCTTGCGCCCGGCCAGTTCGAGACCGTCGAAGGCCTGCGGGCTCGTCACCTCGTGAACCAGATGCCGGTCGATGTACAGCACCGCGGTGCCGTCGTCCTCGGTGTGGACGACGTGTTCGTCCCAGATCTTGTCGTAGAGCGTTCGGGCGTCGTGAGGCGTGGGGCGCATGTGCCGGTCGAGCAAAGCGGGTGGGAGGTGGATTCTAGGCGCTCGCCCCCCGATCACGCCCACCTGCCGGCCGGACGGCGAAAAGGGCGCATCGCCGCGCCCCTTCGCTCCTCCTGCCGAGCCGGCTGCGGCCGGCGACGGGTCACCCGCGCTGCGACAGCGGAACGACCTTGCGCACCGTGGCGCCGCTGAAAAGCTGGCGCGGGCGGCCGATCTTGTATTCCGGGTCGCCGATCATCTCGTTCAGTTGCGCGATCCAGCCGACCGTGCGGGCGAGTGCGAAGATCGCGGTGAAGAGCGGCACCGGAATGCCGATCGCGCGCTGCACGATGCCGGAGTAGAAGTCGACGTTCGGATAGAGCTTGCGGGCGACGAAGTACTCGTCCTCGAGCGCGATCTTCTCGAGCGCCATGGCGAGCTTGAAGATCGGGTCGTCATGCAGGCCGAGGGCGTCGAGCACCTCGTGGCAGGTCTCGCGCATCAGCTTGGCACGCGGGTCGTAGTTCTTGTAGACGCGGTGACCGAAGCCCATCAGCTTGACGTTCGAGTTCTTGTCCTTGACCTGCTTGATGAATTCGCCGATCTTCTCGACGCCGCCCATCCGGTTGACTTCCTGCAGCATGTTGAGCGCCGCCTCGTTCGCGCCGCCGTGCGCCGGGCCCCAGAGGCACGCCACGCCGGCCGCGATCGCCGCGAACGGATTGGTGCCCGACGAACCGCAGAGCCGTACCGTCGAGGTCGACGCGTTCTGCTCGTGGTCGGCATGGAGGATGAAGATGCGGTCCATCGCCCGGACGAGCACGTCGTTCGGCTCGTAAGGCTCGCACGGCGTGGCGAACATCATCCGCATGAAGTTGCCGGCGTAGGACAAATCGTTCTTCGGATAGATGTAGGGCTGGCCGATGGTGTACTTGTAAGCCATCGACACCAGCGTCGGCATCTTCGCAATCAACCGGATGGCGGAAATGTCGCGGTGTTCGGCGTTGTGGATGTCGGTGCTGTCGTGATAGAACGCCGACAGGGCGCCGACGAGGCCGGTCATGATCGCCATCGGGTGGGCATCGCGACGGAACCCGCGCAGGAAGAACTGCATCTGCTCGTTGACCATGGTGTGGTTGGTCACGAGCTTGGAGAAATCCGTCTTCTGCGTCGGGTTCGGCAACTCGCCCTTGAGCAGGAGGTAACAGGTCTCCAGGTAGTCGCAGTTTTCCGCCAGCTGCTCGATCGGGTAGCCCCGGTACAGCAATTCGCCCTTGTCGCCGTCGATGTAGGTGATGGTGGAATTGCAGGCTGCGGTCGACAGGAATCCCGGGTCGTAGGTGAACTTGCCGGTCTGCGCGTAGAGCTTTCGAATATCGATCACATCCGGGCCGATCGACCCCTTGTAGATCGGCATGTCCATGCTGGGGCTGCCGTCAGAAAACGACAGGGTGGCTTTGACATCGGACGGGGTCATGACGGTTCCTTGAAGTGCTGAGAATCTAGGGCTGGGGAGACGCGAGGGAATCTTGCCGCGGCGAGAGTCGAAGCATGCGCAGCACACCGGCCGCATCCGCCCGCGCGAGCCGCCCCTGCGGTTCGGTGCGCCCGAGCAGCAGGTCGAGCAGGTCGTTGTCTGCCAGGTCCATCAGCGCGAGCAGGCCCTGCGCATGTTCATGCGTCAACGTCGCTTCGAAACGCTTGAAGAATCGTTCGATGAAGAGGTCGTTCTCCAGCAGGCCGCGACGGCAGCGCCACCGCAGCTTGCTGAGCGACCGGGCGTCGAGCAGGGAAGACATGGCAGGCGGAGGGTGACGACTCGCGATCAGACCGCGCGCCGCACCATCATTTCCTTGATCTTGCCGATCGCCTTCGTCGGGTTCAACCCCTTCGGGCAGACATCGACGCAGTTCATGATCGTGTGGCAGCGAAACAGACGGTACGGGTCCTCGAGGTTGTCGAGGCGGCCGTTGGTGTCCTGGTCACGGCTGTCGGCGATGAACCGGTACGCCTGCAACAACCCCGCGGGCCCGACGAACTTGTCGGGATTCCACCAGAAGCTCGGGCAGCTCGTCGAGCAGCTCGCGCAGAGGATGCACTCGTAGAGGCCGTTCAACTCGTCCCGCTCCTCGGGCGACTGCAGCCGCTCTTTCTCGGGCGGCATCTCCTCGTTCACGAGGTAGGGCTTGATCGAGTTGTACTGCTTGAAGAACTGCGTCATGTCGACGATCAGGTCGCGGATCACCGGCAGGCCGGGCAGCGGCTTGAGCACCACGGTGCCCGGCAGATTGCGCATGTTGGTCAGGCATGCCAAACCGTTCTTGCCGTTGATGTTCATCGCGTCCGAGCCGCACACGCCTTCGCGGCAGGAACGTCGGAAGCTGAGCGACGGGTCGACCGCCTTCAGCTTGTTGAGCGCATCGAGCAGCATGCGCTCGCTGCCGTCGAGTTCGACTTCCAGCGTCTGCATGCGGGGCTTGGCATCCGCGTCGGGATCGTATCGGTAGATCTGGAACACGCGCTTGGTCATGACTGCTTCCAACAAGGGAGTGGCTGCGCTCTGCAGCTCAGAAAGTTCGAACTTTCGGCGGAATCGATTCGACGGTCAGCGGCTTGAGGTTGACCGGCTTGTACTCCAGCCGCAAGCCCTCGCTGTAAAACAACGTGTGCTTGAGCCAGACGCCGTCGTTGCGGCCGTTCGGGAACTCGGGCGAGTCCGCGTAGTCGTCGACGGTGTGGGCGCCCCGGCTCTCGCGCCGCGCGGCCGCCGAGATCATGGTGGCGAGCGCGACCTCGATCAGGTTCTCCACCTCGAGCGCCTCGATGCGCGCGGTATTGAAGACCTTCGACTTGTCCGCCAGGTGAATGCCCTTGACGCGCTCGGCGAGTGCCTTGATCTCGACCACCCCGGCGTCCATCATCTTCTGCGTCCGGAACACGCCGGCATGCTGCTGCATCGACTTGCGGATGTCGTTGGCGACGTCCTGCGCGTACTCGCCGCCGGTGCTGGCGTCGTACTTCGCGAGGCGCGCGAGCGTGTAGTCGGCCGCGTCGGGCGGCAATTGCTTGTGCGTCTTCGCCTTCAAGGCCGCATCGACGACATGGTTGCCGGCCGCCTTGCCGAACACCAGCAGGTCGAGCAGCGAATTGGTCCCGAGCCGGTTGGCGCCGTGCACGCTGACGCAGGAACACTCGCCGACGGCATAGAGGCCGTTCACCACCGCGTTCGGGTCGCCGTTCTTCGGCGCGACGACCTGGCCGTGGATGTTGGTCGGGATGCCGCCCATCTGATAGTGGATCGTCGGCACGACCGGGATCGGCTCCTTCGTGATGTCGACGTTGGCGAAGTTGTGACCGATCTCGAAGACGCTCGGCAGGCGCTTCATGATCGTCTCGGCACCGAGGTGCGTCATGTCGAGGACGATGTAGTCCTTGTTCGGGCCGCAGCCGCGGCCTTCCTTGATCTCCTGGTCCATGCAGCGCGAGACGAAGTCGCGCGGCGCCAGGTCCTTCAAGGTCGGCGCGTAGCGTTCCATGAAGCGCTCGCCGTCGGCGTTGCGCAGGATCGCGCCTTCGCCACGGCAACCTTCGGTCAGCAGCACGCCCGCGCCGGCGACGCCGGTCGGGTGGAACTGCCAGAACTCCATGTCCTCGAGCGGAATGCCGGCGCGCGCCGCCATGCCGAGGCCGTCACCGGTGTTGATGAAGGCGTTGGTCGACGCGGCGAAGATGCGCCCTGCCCCGCCGGTCGCGAGCATGACGACCTTGGCCTCGAGGATGTGGACCTCACCGGTCTCCATCTCGAGCGCGGTCACGCCGACGACATCGCCATCGGCATCCCGGACCAGATCGAGCGCCATCCATTCGACGAAGAAGTTGGTGCGGGCCTTGACGTTCTGCTGGTAGAGCGTATGCAGCATCGCGTGGCCGGTGCGGTCGGCCGCGGCGCAGGCGCGCTGCACCGGCTTCTCGCCGTAGTTCGCGGTGTGCCCGCCGAAGGGCCGCTGGTAGATCGTGCCGTCGGGGTTACGGTCGAACGGCATGCCGAAGTGCTCGAGCTCGTAGACGACCTTCGGCGCTTCGCGGCACATGTACTCGATCGCGTCCTGGTCGCCGAGCCAGTCGGAGCCCTTGACGGTGTCGTAGAAGTGATAGTGCCAGTTGTCCTCGCTCATGTTGCCGAGCGAGGCACCGATACCGCCCTGCGCCGCGACGGTATGCGAACGCGTGGGGAACACCTTCGACAGCACCGCGACGTTCAGCCCGGCGAGCGCCAGCTGAAGCGAGGCCCGCATGCCCGAACCCCCGGCGCC
>CAZZWY010000076.1:9617-10935 GCA_964657785.1 uncultured Acetobacteraceae bacterium | reverse complement strand
GGTCAGCAGGGCGGCCGCGCTGCGCACCAGCGGCCAGGCGAGCGTCGAGCCGGTCCCGTCGGTCGACTCCATGCCGAGCTCCAGCAACGCCGAGGCTCGGAACAACCCGAGCGCGTGGTCGAGGCCGCGGTGGCCATGGCTGCGGGTGTAGACGCAGTAGTCGGCGACCGCGGGCGCGATCCGGCTCGCCACCATCAGCGCGGCACATGCCGGTACGCCGTCGACGAGGATCAGATGCCGCTTGCTGCCCGCGACGAGCATGACGCCGACCATCATCGCGATCTCGAAGCCGCCAAATGCCGCCAGCACCTCGACCGGGTCGACGATGTCCCGGTGGCGGGCGAGGGCGGCCTGCAGGATCGTCAGCAGATGAGCGAGTTCGCTGTCCGGCATATCCGGTCCCGCCATGACGAGATCGGCCGGGTCGGCGCCGCAAAGGCGCGTGAGCATCAGCGCCGCGCTCTGGTGCGAGCCGACGCCGATCCCGGCGCACGCGACAGCGTTGCCGGGAAGCGAATCGGCGATTTCCATGCCGGCGCGGATCGCGGCGTGGGCCTGATCGAGCGACATCGCGACCGTCGCGCGAGCGTTGCGCGTGCCGTGGGCGATCTTGCGCGCGAGCAACTGAGCGTGCGGCGCCAGATTCTCGGCGACCCCCGAGTCGACGACCGAGAGCATGAGCCCCTGGATCCGCGCGAACACCGCCACCGGCAGCTGCGAGGCCAGCAGCTGGCCGACGAGCTGCGACGTCGGCTGGCGCCCGTCCCGGCCCAGACCGTCGACCGCAAGGCCGTGGTCGGAGGCGAAGATCACGAGTTGCGGCGACTGGAAGCGCGGCTTGAGCGTGTTCTGGATCAGGCCGAGCCGCACCGCCAGCGGCTCGAGCTCGCCCAGCCCGCCGGTGGTTTCGGCGCGGTGTTCGAGCTTGCCGCGAAGCGCCTCTTCGAGCAGCGGGTTGGCCGTGGGGGTGAGCAGCGAGCGATTGACCGACATGAGCAACACGAGATCGCCGTCAGCAGGACGGCGGGTCATTCTCGACCCGCCGTCCGACGTTGCGATCCTTCAATCAGCGGAGGAACAGACGGTACGCAGGATTGTCGGTTTCGTCTTCACAGGGAAACGCGAGTCCGTCGAGAAACGCGCGGAACTCGGCCTGGTCGTCCGCGGGCACCTGGATGCCGACGAGGATGCGGCCTTCGTCACCGCCCTGGTTGCGGTAGTGGAAGAGGCTGATGTTCCAGTCGGGGTGCATGCTCGAGAGAAAGCGCATCAGCGCCCCCGGGCGCTCCGGGAAGATGAAGCGGTAGAGCCGTTCGTC
>CAZZWY010000076.1:0-9607 GCA_964657785.1 uncultured Acetobacteraceae bacterium | reverse complement strand
CATGTGACGGATGTGTTGCTTCGCGAGCTCGTCGCCGGTCAGGTCGAGCGTCGGAAAGCCGTGACCGGCGAACTGGCTCGCGAGCTGCGAGGACTCGCCGCGCTCGGCCGTCGCCAGGCCGACGAAGACGTGCGCTGCGCTGGATTCCGAGATGCGGTAGTTGAATTCGGTCACCGAGCGCGGGCCGATCAGCTCGCACAGACGCCGGAAGCTGCCGCGCTCCTCGGGAATCGTCACCGCGAAGAGCGCCTCGCGGTCTTCGCCGACCTCCGCGCGTTCGGCGACGAAACGGAGCCGGTCGAAATTCATGTTGGCGCCGCAAGTGATCGCGACGAAGGTCCGGCCCTTGCAGCCGTGCGTCTGGACGTACTGCTTGATCGCGGCGACACCGAGCGCCCCCGAGGGCTCAAGGATGCTGCGGGTGTCCTGGAACACGTCCTTGATCGCCGCGCACGCCGCGTCGGTGTCGACCACCACGTAGTCGTCGACCCATTCCCGGGCGATCCGGAAGGTTTCTTCGCCGACGAGCTTCACGGCAGTGCCGTCGGCGAAGAGCCCGACCTCTTTCAGCGGCACCCGCCGGCCAGCACGCACCGACTGCAGCATCGCATCGGAGTCGGTCGTCTGCACGCCGATGACACGGATCTCCGGGCGCACCGCCTTGATGTAGGCGGCGATGCCGGCGATCAGCCCGCCGCCGCCGATCGCGACGAACACCGCGTCGATCGGATTCTGGTGCTGACGCAGGATCTCCATCGCGATCGTGCCCTGGCCGGCGATGACGTCCGGGTCGTCGAACGGGTGGACGAAGGTGAGCCCGCGCTCGGCCTGCAGTTCGAGCGCACGCAGGTGGGCATCCGAGTAGCTGTCGCCATGCAGCACCACTTCGGCGCCGTGCGAGCGGACGGCGTCGATCTTCACCGCCGGCGTCGTCACCGGCATCACGATCGTCGCCGTGCAGCCCATGCGGCGCGCCGCCAGCGCCACGCCCTGCGCATGGTTGCCGGCGGAGGCGCAGATGACGCCGCGGGCGAGCTGCTCCGCGCTCAAATGCGCCATCTTGTTGTAGGCGCCGCGCAGCTTGAAGCTGAAGACCGGCTGGGTGTCCTCGCGCTTGAGGAGGACGACGTTGTCGAGGCGCCGGGAGAGATTTCGAGCCGGTTCCAGCGCCGTCTCGATCGCCACGTCGTAGACCCGGGCCGTCAGAATCTTCTGCAGATAGTCGGCAAGGCTCGGGGCGGCGGCGGGGGCGTGGCCGAGCGGCGACGCGGTCGGAGGAGGTGGAGGGCTGGGCATGTCGATCTCGGATCGGGTCGCGTCGCCCGATAAAAAAGCCCAGGACATCGCTGCCCTGGGCTGAATCCACCATGGAGGAGGTGGAGGAGACAATCGGTCCGGGCGAGGCGCCGTTCCGGCCGCGCCGGAAAAGGCCGGCGAGCGAGGGAAAACGCGCGAACGCCCGATTCAGGAAAAGTGTACGCGCTTTTGTCGAGACGTCGCAAGCCGGCGAGGTCTCGCGCCTCGAGACGGCGCCCGCATAGCTTCACGGACAATCGGCGCGTGCGGCCTCTCGAGGAGGCGGCAAGAAGGAGCGATGATGGATTGCACGATCAACTGGCTGCCGGACAGCGGCATGGCTTTCAGTGCCGAAACCGGCAGCGGCCACCTGCTGACGATGGACGGCGCCCCGGACGGCGGCGGCCGCAATCTGGCGCCGCGCCCGATGGAAGTGGTGCTCGCCGGCACCGGCGGCTGCTCGGCCTACGACGTCGTGCTGATCTTGAAGCGCGGGCGCTCGGACGTGCGCGGCTGCCAGGTCCGCATCACGTCGGAGCGCGCCGCCAGCGACCCGAAGGTGTTCACGAAGATCCACATGCACTTCGTCGTGACCGGTGTGGCGCTCGCCGACAACGTCGTCGAACGCGCGGTGCGCCTGTCGCACGAGAAATACTGCTCTGCAAGCATCATGCTCGGCAAGACCGCCGAGATCACGACCAGCTTCGAGGTGATCGCGGCCTGACCCGGCGCGCCGGTCGACGCGCCGTCCGGACGCGGGTCAAATGTAGTGCGCGGTGGTCGTCATGACCTTCGCCGCGACGCGCATCGCCGCGCGCAGGGGCAGCGGCAGGCGCGTTCCGCCGGCGCGTTCGGCGCTCTCGGCATGGCGGGTTTCGTCGTCCTGCATTTGCCGGACGATGTCGCGGGAGGCGGTGTCGGCGGCCGGCAGCTTCGCGAGGTGGGATTGCAGGTGCCGGGCGACCTGGTGCTCGGTCTCGGCGACGAACCCGAGGCTGGTCCGTTCGCCGGCGCGGCCGGCGAGGAGCCCGAGACCGAAGGCGCCGGCGAACCAGAGCGGATCAAGCAGACTCGGCCGCGCACCGAGTTCGCGCAGCCGGCGGCGCGTCCAGGCGAGATGATCGAGCTCTTCCCGGCCCGCCCGGTCGAACTGGTCGCGGACACCGGCGCTGCGGCTGGTCAGGCCCTGCGCGCTGTAGAGCGCCTGGGCGCAGACCTCGCCGACATGGTTGACGCGCATCAGGGCGCCTGAGAGGCGGCGCTCTTCGTCGTCGAGCACAGGGGGCTCACGCCCCTCGGCGGGGTAAGGACGCGCCGAGTGCGACACCCCTGACAAGGTGCGCAAGGCGCCGTCCACGGCATTCAGCAGGGAATCGGTCGGTGACATCACTCAGCGTAGCGCAATTCGGAGGCGCGCGGGGACGGCCCTGGTGGCCCGCAGCCCGCGCGCGTGAACTTCGCCCCGTTGTTGGGAGACAACATAAAGTCCTTTTTTCCCAGGCGAGGCTTTCCAGCGTTCGGCGCGTCTGGTGCAATACATACAACTTCCGCTAAGGGGGTTGCGCCTGATCCGCCCGACTCCGGGTGATTCGTGATCGGGACCTCTTTGTTCAACCTAGGAGATAGTTGAAATGAAAAAATCTCTGCTCGCTCTTGCAGTTCTGGGCACTTTCGCCGGCGCTGCGTCGGCACAGTCGTCGGTCACGCTGTTCGGCACGCTCGACGTCAACGCCCGGTACATCAAGAACGACGGCTCGAGCCGTCGTCTGTCGCTGAGCACCGACGGCATCAACAGCAGCCAGCTCGGTTTCATGGGTGTCGAAGACCTCGGCGGCGGCCTGAAGGCGAGCTTCATCCTGCTCGGCGGCGTGAATGCGGACGTGGGCACCACGAATTCCAAGTTCTTCAACCGTCGTGCGACGCTGAGCTTGAGCGGTGGTTTCGGTGAAATCCGTCTCGGCCGCGACTACGTGCCGACCTTCTGGAACGACACCAACTTCGATCCGTTCGGTACCAACGGCATCGCCCAGTCGTTCGCGGTGAAGGGCCTGTTCACCACCGCCAACACCTACATCCGTGCTGACAACTCGATCGGCTACTTCCTGCCCAGCAACCTCGGCGGCGTCTACGGCCAGCTGATGGCGGCTGCCGGCGAAGGCGGCGCGACCAATCCGGGTCGCTACCTCGGCGGTCGTGTCGGCTTCGCGGCCGGTCCGTTCGACATCGCGGTGGCGGCAGCCCAGCAGCGCTTCACGGGCGCGTTCCAGAGCCCGATCATCGCTCCGGGCGTCGTGGACACCTCGGGCGCTGCGCAGAAGACGTACAACGTCGGTGGCTCGTATGACTTCGGTTTCCTGAAGCTGATGGCCCACATCGACCGCGAAACGCAGGACCAGTACAAGGAAACCTGGGGTGAGATCGGCGGTGTCGTGCCGATCGGCCAAGGCGAGATTCACGTCTCGTACAACCGTGCGAAGGCGACGACGAACTCGTTCAAGAACACGAACAACATGTACGCCCTCGGCTACGTGTACAACCTGTCGAAGCGCACCGCGCTGTACGGCACGGTGGCTCGTCTTTCCGACGGCGATAACTCGAACAGCACGCTGGCAGGCCCGATCGCCGGCTTCGCCGGTTCGTCGATCACCGCGCTGCCGACGATCAGCGGCAAATCGACCGGTGCCGAAGTCGGCATTCGTCACTTCTTCTGATTGTCTGCTTGCCTCGCGCAAGCTGATTCGGAACGCAAAGCCGCCTTCGGGCGGCTTTTTCACGTCTGTAGGACAGGTTCATCCGCCACGTGGTCGGTCCGGCCGCACGCCGCTCCGTCGACCTTGGCTCGGGTATTGCTCTGACCCGAAAAGCCATTCAAGCCCATGCTGGTCTTCGTCCTCCGTCGCCTCTTGCAGGCCGTGATCGTGATGCTCGCGGTCGCGTTCATCGCGTTCATGCTGTTTCAGTATGTCGGCGACCCGGTGACCAACATCCTCGGGCAGGACGCGACGCTCGAGCAGCGCGCGCAACTTCGCGCCGATCTGGGGCTCGACCAACCTTTTCCGGTCCAGTTCGTCCGCTTCGTCGGCAAGGCGGTCCAGGGGGAATTCGGCTTGAGTTTGCGGCAGGGGCGGAAAGTCTCGGCGCTGATTGCCGAGCGCCTTCCGGCAACGCTCGAGCTGTCGGCGATTGCCGCGTTTCTCGCGCTCGCCTTCGGCGTCCCGATGGGCGTCTATGCGGCGCTGCGGCGCGGCAGCGTGCTGTCGCAGGCGATGATGACCGTGTCGCTGCTGGGCGTGTCGCTGCCGGTGTTCCTGATCGGCATCCTGCTCATCCTCGTCTTCGCGGTCGAGCTGAAATGGTTGCCGAGCTTCGGTCGCGGCGAGGTCACGTCGCTCGGCGGGTGGAGCACCGGCTTCCTCACGCTCGATGGCTGGCGTCACCTGGTGCTGCCCTCGATCACGCTCGCGGTGTTCCAGCTCACGCTCATCATGCGGCTGGTGCGCTCCGAGATGCTCGAGGTGCTGCGTGCCGACTACATCCGGTTCGCCCGGGCCCGCGGCCTCTCCAATCGCGCGGTGTATTTCGGCCACGCGCTCGGCAACACGCTGGTGCCGGTCATCACGATCACGGGCCTGCAGCTCGGCTCGCTGATTGCCTTCTCGATCATCACCGAGACCGTATTCCAGTGGCCCGGCATGGGGCTGCTGTTCATTCAGGCCGTGACGTTCGCCGACATTCCGGTGATGGCGGCGTATCTTTGCCTGATCGCTGTCATCTTCGTCGTCATCAACCTCGTCGTCGATCTGCTCTATTTCGCGGTCGACCCGCGGCTTCGGATCGAGAAGCCGGCCGGCGGGCACTGACGCTGCGTCGGACGTCACGGGCCCCCTGCTCTCCTGCTGGATCTGCCGATGAACCTCAAACCGCTGATCGCCCTCGCGACGCTTCTCGCCCACTGCGCTGCCGCCGACGCCGTGACCTTGCGCCTCGCCAACCAGGGCGACGTGCAGTCGATGGACCCGCATTCGCTCAACGAATCGCTGCAGCTCAGCTTCATGGGCAACATCTACGAGTCGCTCGTCGCGCGGGGCAAGGACATGTCGGTCGTGCCGCAGCTCGCGACCTCGTGGTCGCAAACCTCGCCGACGGTCTGGCGCTTCGAGCTCCGGCACGGCGTCAAATTCCACGACGGCACGCCGTTCACTGCCGACGACGTGATCTTCAGCTTCAAGCGCGGCACCGACGCGGGCAGCGACGTGCGCGGCTACATGGCGCCGATCAAGGAAGTGCGCAGGGCCGGCGACTATGCCGTCGACGTCGAGACCATCGCGCCGTACCCGATCCTCCCCGACACGCTCACCGTCTACGCGATCATGAGCAAGAAGTGGTGCGAGGAGAACAAGGCCGAGCGCCCGGTCGACCGCCGAAAGGGTGTCGAGAACACGGCAAGCTTCAAGGCCAACGGCACCGGGCCGTTCCGCCTGAAGGAGCGCCAGCCGTCGGTGCGCACGGTGCTCGTCCGCAACTTCAACTACTGGGGCAAGGTCGAGAGCAACATCGACGACGTCGTCTTCACGCCGATCGGCAACGACGCGACGCGCGTTGCGGCGCTGATCTCGGGCGAGGTCGACCTGATGGAGCCGGTGCCGCTGCAGGACGTCGACCGGATCAAGTCCTCGGCCGGCTACACGGTGCTGCAGGGGCCCGAGCTGCGCACGATCTTCCTCGGCATGGACCAGAAGCGCGACGAGCTTTTGAACAGCAGCGTCAAGGGCAAGAACCCCTTCAAGGACAAACGCGTCCGCCAGGCCTTCTACCAGGCGATCGACATCGAGACGATCAAGGCGCGCGTGATGCGCGGCGCGGCGACGCCGACGGCGCTGATGGTCGCGCCGGCGATCCGCGGCTTCCAGGTCGACATGAACAAGCGGCTGCCCTACGACGTCGAGGCAGCGAAGAAACTGCTCGCCGAGGCCGGTTACCCGGGCGGTTTCGAGATCGGCATGAACTGCCCGAACGACCGCTACGTGAATGACGCGGCGATCTGCCAGGCGGTCGCGGCGAACCTGGCGCGCATCGGCGTCAAGGTCGCGCTCAGCGCCGAGACGAAGAACAGCTACTTCCCGAAGATCCTCCGCCGCGACACGAGCTTCTACCTGCTCGGCTGGACGCCGAGCACGAGCGACGCCAACGACGCGCTGCAGAACCTGATCGTGACGCCGAACGCCCGGGGCGACGGGCAGTACAACCTCGGCAGCTACAGCAACCCGCAGGTCGACCAGCTCACCGCCGCGATCCAGGTCGAGACCGACAAGACGAAGCGCAACGACCTGATCCGCCAGGCCTTCAAGATCCACCAGGACGACATCGGCCACATCCCGCTGCACCAGCAAGCGCTGTCGTGGGGCTACAGCACGCGGGTGAGCGTCGTGCAGTTGCCGAACAACTACATGTACCTGAAGTGGGTGACCGTCAAGGGCGCCGACGCCAAGTGACGTGGCGCCGTGCCGAGGTGACATGACGTGACCACGCAATCGCTGGACCCCGCCGCGCCGCTCGATCCGGCGGCGACCGCCGTTGTCGCCGACCCGACCGGGCAGGTCGTCGCACCGAGTGCGGGGGCCGGGTTCTTCGCCGGCGACGTCTGGTATTCGTTCCGCACCTCGCCGATGGCGATGCTGTCGGCGACGGTCGCGCTCGTTTGCATCTTCTGCGCCCTCTTTGCCGGGCTGATCGCGCCGCACAACCCCTTCGACCTCGCGACGCTCGAACTCGGCGACTCGATGCTGCCGCCGGCGTGGCTGCAGGGCGGGGTGACGAAGTACCTGCTCGGCACCGACGAACAGGGCCGCGACGTCCTCTCGGCGCTGATGTACGGCGCCCGCATCTCGCTCCTCATCGGCGGCGCGTCGGTCGTCGTCTCGCTGCTCGTCGGCGTCACGCTCGGGCTCGTCGCCGGGTATGCGGGCGGCCGGGTCGACGGCTTCATCATGCGCGTCTGCGACGTGATGCTGTCGTTCCCGTCGATCCTGATCGCGCTCCTGATCGCCGGCGTCGGCCGTGCGCTCTTTCCGCAGGCCCACGACTCGCTCGCGTTCGGTGTCCTGATCCTCGCGATCGCGCTGCCCGGCTGGGTCCAGTACGCGCGGACCGTGCGCGGCTCGACGATGGTCGAGCGCCACAAGGAATACGTGCAGGCGGCGCACCTCGTCGGCGTGCCGCCGCTGCGGATCATGCGCCGCCACGTGCTGCCGAACGTGCTCGGGCCGGTGCTGGTGCTCGCGACGATCCACGTCGCAACGGCGATCCAGACCGAGGCGACGCTCTCCTTCCTCGGCGTCGGCGTCTCGCCGACCTCGCCTTCGCTCGGCACCTTCATCAACGAAGGCAACAAGCAGCTCTTCAGCGGCGCGTGGTGGCTGGTCGTCTTCCCCGGCGCGATGCTGCTGCTGATCGCGCTCAGCATCAACCTCTTCGGCGACTGGCTCCGCGATGCGCTCAATCCACGGCTGCGCTGAGGCCTGTCGGCTGTCGAACGTTTCGCCGTCGCCGCGGTCGAAGCCAGCCGTCGTTCGACCGAGGAGCCGTCCCGTGCGATTGACAAGCGCCCTGCGCGTCGGCGGCGCGGCGGTCCTGGCTGCCGCGCTCGCCGGCTGTGCGTCGGCATACCACGCTTCGCAGATCGTCGGCGAGCGCTACTTCCGCACGCCGATCGACACCTGGAACGTCACCATCCTGCGCATCGACGGCCGCGACTGGGTGCAGCGCCCGGCGCTCGTCGACCCGGGGCTGCGCCAGGTCACGGTGCAGGGGCCGAGCGCGCCGGCGAGCCCGCAGGGCGAAACCCGTAGCATCGACCTGAACGTCGCGCCCTGCACCCGCTATTACCTGGTGGCCGTGCGGCCGAACCCGCTCAGCGCCGATTTCAGCGTCAAGGTCGATCACGAAGAACCCGTGAGCGGCTGCACGCCGCCGCCGCCTGCGGGATGAACGCGGCCCCATGAACGCACCGCTTCTCGAAGTCGACCGGCTGCGCGTCGAGTTTCCGACCCGGCGCGGCACGCTCGTCGCGCTCGACGACGTGTCGTTCTCGATCGCGCCAGGCGAGATCCTCGGCGTCGTCGGCGAATCGGGCGCCGGCAAGTCGCTGACCGGCGCCGCGATCATCGGCCTGCTCGATCCGCCAGGCCGCGTTGCCGGCGGCGAGATCCGCTTCGCCGGCCGCCGCATCGACAACCTGCCGTACGAGGAAATGCGCCGGATCCGCGGCCGCCAGATCGGCGCGATCTTCCAGGACCCGTTGACGTCGCTGAACCCGCTCTACACCGTCGGCCGGCAACTCGTCGAGACGATCCAGGCGCATTTGCCGGTCGGCAGGGCTGATGCCCGGCAGCGCGCGATCCGCCTGCTCGCCGAGACCGGTATCCCGGCGCCCGAAGCGCGCATCGACCAGTACCCGCACCAGTTCTCGGGGGGCATGCGGCAGCGGGTCGTGATCGCGCTCGCGCTCGCCGCCGAGCCGAAGCTGATCGTCGCCGACGAGCCGACGACCGCGCTCGACGTCTCGATCCAGGCGCAGATCATCTCGTTGCTTCGAAAGCTGTGCCGCAACCACGGCGCCGCGGTGATGCTGATCACCCACGACATGGGCGTCATCGCCGAGACCTGCGACCGGGTCGCCGTGATGTACGCCGGCCGGGTGATCGAGATCGGCCCGGTGCGCGACGTGATCCATGCGCCGGCGCATCCCTACACGGCCGGGCTGATGGGATCGATCCCGGCGATGGACGAAGACCGCGAACGCCTGCTGCAGATCGACGGCGCGATGCCGCGGCTGACGGCCATCCCGCAAGGGTGCGCCTTCAACCCCCGCTGCCCGCGCGTCTTCGATCGCTGCCGGGTCGAGCGGCCGGAGCTGCTCGAAGCCGGGTCGACGCGCGCCGCGTGCTGGTTGCATGCCGAGCCGCCGAGGCTGGCGGCATGAGCCCGCCGGGCCGCCAAGGGCCACGAAGAGGCCCCTTCGGAGCTTCGGGCGAATACCGGAGTGCGCAGCGCGAAGGTCGTCCAGTGAGCCCGCGCCGCCGAGCGAACGGCGAGAGGCCGAGCGGGCCGCGCTCAGGGGCAAGCCGATGAGCACCGTCTCGACCGCTGCCGTGCGGCCCCCGCCGGCGCGCGAGGGCGCCGCGCCCGGGCCGCTCGTCGAGGTGCGTGACCTGGCGAAGGTGTTCGACGTCTCCTCGCCCTGGCTCAACCGCGTCGTCGAACGCAAGCCGCGCGAGTTCGTCCATGCCGTCGACGGCGTCAGCTTCACCAT